>JABFVM010000428.1 GCA_013362785.1 Streptomyces sp.
TCCCTGCGCGGCCACGCAGCGCATCGACAGGAGAGACCCTCGTGCCGAAGTCACGTATCCGCAAGAAGGCCGACTACACGCCGCCGCCGTCGAAGCAGACGACTGCCATCAAGCTGAACAGCCGTGCCTGGGTCGCGCCCGTGATGCTGGCCATGTTCATCATCGGCCTGGCCTGGATCGTCGTCTTCTACGTGACCGACGGTTCGCTGCCCATCGACGCGCTGGGCAACTGGAACATCGTGGTGGGCTTCGGCTTCATCGCGGCCGGATTCGGCGTCTCCACACAGTGGAAGTAGCGGTCGCTTCTCGGTGAACTCAGCTCTACCCAGGGCTATCCGCTGAGTTATCCACAGATCGCAAAGGTATCCACAGGCCACCTGGGGAAAAAGAACGACGATCTGTGGATAACTCATCGGGCGTTGACGCCGATACGACTGACACACCGCACATGCGGACAAGCGTTCGCCCCCTGCCTGACCTGCGAAAACACGGGTCAGAGACAGGGGGCACAGTTGTTCGCGCACACTATGCACAAGATTGGCCACCCACTGTGGACAAACGTGCCGCTCAGGTGAGCTGCAGCGTCCTCAGCACGGTCATCAGGACGACCGCGGCCAGGACCAGTGCGCAGGTGCCGTACTGGATCAGTGCGCGGCGTCGGCGCGGGGCGTGGACCATGGCGTAGCCGATGATGACGCCGGCGACGAGGCCGCCGATGTGGGCCTGCCAGGCGATGTTGCCCCAGCCGAAGGTGAAGATCAGGTTGATCACCAGCAGGGCGATGATCGGCCGCATGTCGTACTGGAGTCGGCGCATGAGGACGGCTGTGGCGCCGAAGAGGCCGAAGATGGCGCCGGAGGCACCGAGTGAGGCGCTGTCGGGGTCGGCGATCACGTAGGTGAGGGCGCTGCCCGCGAGGCCGGAACAGAGGTAGAGCGCGAGATAGCGCGCGCGGCCGAGGGCGGCTTCGAGGGGGCCGCCGAGCCACCAGAGGCTGAGCATGTTGAAGGCGATGTGCCAGATGGCCTCGTGGGCGAACATCGAGGTCACGAGGCGGTACCACTGGCCTTCGGCGACGCCTTCGGTGGGGTTGAAGGGGGCGGGGGGCCAGGCGCCGAGGAGGACCAGGTCGTTGAGCAGTGTCGTGCTGGTCTGGACGGCGATGAAGACCGCGAGGTTGATCCCGATGAGGATCTTGGTGAGGAGGCGGGGGTCGGCGGTGACGGTGCCGCCGGCGATGGTGCGGGGGCGGGCGGCGTCGGGGGCGTGGCCGGTGCCGGAGCCGCCGCGGACGCATTCGGGGCATTGGAAGCCGACGGAGGCGCTGACCATGCACTCGGGGCAGATAGGGCGTTCGCAGCGGGTGCAGCGGATTCCGGTCTCGCGGTCCGTGTGGCGGTAGCAGACGGGCAGGCTCTGGGCGTCCTGCGGGCTGTCTGCCGGCTGGTCCATGAGGTCCCCTAGGTCGTCGTACGCGATGCACGCCGCATGCACCGCCCCGCTCATCCTTACGGACGAGCGGGGCGTTTGGTTCCCTGTGGGAGGTGTCGGACTCCTTTGTGAGGAGTCGGCCTCAGCCTTCGCGGGTCTCGACGACGACCGACTCGATGACGACGTCGTTGAGCGGGCGGTCGGTGCGGGGGTTGGTCTGCGCGGTCGCGATGGCGTCGATGACCTTCTGGCTGGCCGCGTCGGTGACCTCACCGAAGATGGTGTGCTTGCGGTTCAGCCAGGTCGTCGGGGAGACGGTGAGGAAGAACTGCGAGCCGTTGGTACCCGGGCCGGCGTTGGCCATGGCGAGCAGGTAGGGCTTGTCGAAGGAGAGGTCCGGGTGGAACTCGTCCTGGAACTGGTAGCCGGGGCCGCCGGTGCCGTTGCCGAGGGGGTCACCGCCCTGGATCATGAAGCCGCTGATGACGCGGTGGAAGACCGTGCCGTCGTAGAGCTTGGACGTGGACTTCTCACCGGTGGCGGGGTTGGTCCACTCACGCTCGCCCTGGGCGAGCTCGACGAAGTTCTTGACCGTGATCGGCGCGTGGTTCGGCAGGAGCCGGATCTCGATGTCGCCGTTGTTGGTCTTCAGGGTGGCGTAGAGCTGCTCGGCCACGATCTGCCTTCCGTTGTCTTCCTGTGACCCCCCGATCCTCGCACGGTCGGCGACGTACGTCGCCCGGCGCTCGTTGCCCGGCCCGCAACCGTGGGGGCCGCTCGCAACCGTGGGGGCCGCTCACAGAAAACCGGTCGAGAAAGCTCGCGGCGGGGGCGCGACGCAGCGAACCGTGGCATTGTCGACGACAAGACCGTGTTGAGCCGCATAAATCCGTTATTGCACTTGATCAAGGCAATCGGCACCCATATGCCCGCCCTCACATGCCGCGGAGCGTTCTGACAGGCATGATCCGTAAAAGGGTGGAAAGTCGAAAACCGTACGCCACCGAGGAGGAGGAACCCGTGACCCGCATCGACAGCGTGCGCGCCGCGACCGGCTCGGCGAAGGACAGCGTGCTGCACGCCGCGGAAGTGGTGGCGCCCTACGCCGACACCGCCAAGGACAGGGCCGCGCAGTATGCGCACGACGCACGCGTACGGCTTGCGCCTGTCGTGGCGCAGGCCACCGAGCAGGCCCGCGCACAGGCTCTTATGCAGTACGGCACGCATGTCGCGCCGCGCCTGGAGCAGGCTCGGGCGCATGTCCCGCCGAAGGTCGACCACGCCGCTCATGAAGCTGCTGTCCGTACGCGTAAGGCTGCCCGTCAGGCCGCTGACTACTCCCGGCCGAGGATCGAGCAGGCGGTGGCCGCGACGGGGCCCGTCAGGGACGAGGCCGCAGCACGTGGGGCCGCCGCGTTGGCCGCGTTGCGCGGCCAGGTCTCGCCGAAGGAGATCCAGAAGCTGGCCCGTAAGCACCAGAGGCGCGCCAAGGCCGGTCGTGCCGTGAAGGTACTGGCGGTGGTCGGTGCCCTCGCGGGCGCTGCTTTCGCCGCCTGGAAGTGGTGGGACAAGCAGGCGAACCCGGATTGGCTGGTGGAGCCTCCGGCCGCGACCGAGGTACCCGAGTCGGGCCGCCTGGCCTCGGTGGACGGCAGTGGCCAGGCCGTCCTTGATCCCGAGGTCCAGGCGAAGGAGGCCGAGGAGGAGGCCGCTCGGCGCGACGAAGGCCGGTGATATGAGGACCGGTGATGGCCGGTGATGTGACCGACCGGCGATGGCCGGTGATAGCCGGCATGGAGAACTGGGCCGTGGGGCGGGAGACTTGAGGGTCTTCCGCCCCACGGCCATGTTTCACGTGGAACATGGGCCGCGATGGCGGCCATAAGCGCGGCAGCGGGAATGGGAGTGGAGTGACCGATGGCGTTGCCCCGGCCGGGACTTGACCCGGTGGACGCATTTACGCCGCCCGCCCACGATGACGTTTGCAACGACCCGTGTGTGCAAGTCCCGCACAGATTCCATTAACGGGCCGCATCTTTCTGATTACCGGATCGCGTTAACGCCAGCTCACACACGGCTTGCGCGCGACAGTGCACCGCCCGGTGCCACGACGTCATCCCTGCGAGCACTCGCTCGCGCAGCACCCACTGCACATATTTGCGCAAACGTCTGCAACGATGTCCCACACGTCCCGTGACTCACGTCACTCAGGGACTTTCCCCTCGGGCGGCGAGGCGCGGGGACGCAGGAATGCGGAAACCGGCCAGAGGCCGCGAGGGCGTCTGACCGGTCCGAGGTGTGGAGCCTAGGGGAGTCGAACCCCTGACATCTGCCATGCAAAGACAGCGCTCTACCAACTGAGCTAAGGCCCCGGAAGAGGAGCGTCCAGCCGGAGGAACCGCATTCCGACGGGCGCCGCAGACCAGAGTACCGGGTCGCCCCCCGTATCTCGCAAAAAGATTGGGGGTCCCGATGAACGACCACTCTCCGTAAGATGCTCGGCGTGGTTCGCTACAGCGAACCACGGTTCATGGGGAAGCGATGGGGAGACGCAATGGACGCCGCACAGCAGGAAGCCACCGCAAGAGCGCGGGAACTGCAGCGGAACTGGTACGGGGAGCCGCTGGGGGCGCTCTTCCGTAAGCTCATCGACGATCTTGGTCTCAACCAGGCTCGTCTCGCGGGGGTACTGGGACTGTCCGCACCGATGTTGTCGCAGCTGATGAGCGGCCAGCGGGCGAAGATCGGCAATCCCGCCGTGGTCCAGCGGGTGCAGCTGCTGCAGGACCTGGCGGGGCAGGTCGCGGACGGCAGCGTGAGCGCGGCCGAGGCCACCGAGCGCATGGAGGAGATCAAGAAGTCGCAAGGGGGATCGGTGCTCAGCAACACCACACAGACGACGAGCAGTTCGGGCGCGCCCACGGTCAAGCGGGTGGTCCGCGAGATCCAGTCGCTGCTGCGCTCGGTGGCGGCCGCGGGAGACATCATCGAGGCGGCGGACACTCTCGCCCCGACCCACCCGGAACTGGCAGAGTTCCTCCGGGTGTACGGCGCCGGACGCACCTCCGACGCGGTCGCGCACTACCAGTCCCACCAGAACTGACCCCGAGGCCCGGTTCGCCGAGGGGGTTCGGCAGCCGGGCCGGCGGCCCGCGTCCTGAAGGGCGCGCAAGCAGTCCGGTGAGGCGGGAGTCCGCCATGGCGGCACGGGGGAGTCCGCCAAGGGGGTCGAGCGAGGGGGAGTCGTATCGCTCGTGGAGGGGGAGGCAAGGGGGGTAACCGAAGGGGGAGGAGCGACGCACAGCCATGGGTGAGGTCTTCGCCGGCCGGTACGAACTGGTCGACCCGATCGGACGCGGGGGCGTCGGCGCCGTCTGGCGTGCCTGGGACCACCGCCGTCGTCGGTATGTGGCCGCCAAGGTGCTGCAGCAGAGCGATGCGCACTCGCTGCTGCGCTTCGTCCGCGAACAGGCTCTGCGGATCGATCACCCCCATGTACTCGCGCCCGCCAGCTGGGCCGCCGACGACGACAAGGTCCTGTTCACCATGGACCTGGTGGCCGGCGGTTCGTTGGTCCATCTCATCGGGGACTACGGCCCCTTGCCGCCCTCGTTCGTCTGCACGCTCCTCGATCAGCTCCTCGCGGGGCTGGCCGCGGTGCACGCGGAGGGCGTCGTCCACCGCGACATCAAGCCGGCCAACCTGCTGCTTGAGGCCACCGGCACGGCGCGTCCGCGGCTGCGCCTGTCCGACTTCGGCATCGCCATGCGCCTGGGCGAGCCCCGGCTGACCGAGACGAACCTCGTGGTGGGGACGCCCGGTTACCTCGCGCCCGAGCAACTCATGGGCGCGGAACCGGACTTCCCGGCCGACCTGTTCGCCGTAGGACTGGTGGCGCTGTATCTTCTGGAGGGCGCCAAGCCGGATGCCAAGGCGCTCATCCAGTACTTCGCCGCGCACGGAACTCCCAGTGCGCCCAAGGGCATTCCCGAGCCGCTGTGGCAGGTCGTGGCCTCGCTGGTGCAGCCGGATCCGCAGGCGCGGTTCCGCACGGCCACGGGGGCGCGCAAGGCCCTCGCCTCGGCCGCGGAGCTCCTGCCGGAACCCGGCCCCGACGACGAGCTGATCGAGATCTTCGACCAACTCGGGCCACTGCCACCGGGCTACGCCCAGGAGGGGCCACTGAAACCGGCTCCGGGGGTCCAAGGCGGGCGGGGTGGCTCCCGGCAGTCCGGCACGGGCCCCGGTGCGCGTGCGGGTTCGGGTGCGGGCTCCGGCCCCTTGGGGACGGGTGACAGCGGCTCGGGATCGGCGGGCGTCGGCTCCGGATCGGCAGGCGTCGGCGCGGGAGGGGCAGGTGCGTGGTCGGGAGGGGCAGGTGCCAGGTCGGTGGGCAGCGGCGTCGGCTCCGCACCACTGGGCGCTGGCTCCGGGGCGTTCGGCACCGGCTCGGGCGCCGCGTCGGGCGATCCGCGCCACGGCGTGGCCGGGCCGACCCCAGCCTCTGGAGTGACCGCGTCCCAGTCCACGCCTGCGCCGCACACGCCCCCGGACACGCCCCCGCCACCGCCTGGATTCCGGCCGCACGCGGCCCAGGAGCCGTCGGTCCCCTCGCAGCCCGCCGACAGCAGCGGGCCCGTCAGCATGTCGGACACCGGCAGCTTCCATCTGCCACCGCCTCAGGACACCGGCTCCACTCCTCAAACGCCCATGCCACAGCCTCACCAACAAGCGGAGGCCCAGGCCCACCAGGACGCACAGCTCCACTCCGCTCGCTACTCCCCCTACGACACCACGCACGTCCTGTCCTCCCCCCATCCGCACACACCTCAGTACCCGGCCCAGCCTTCGACGCCGGCGCAACACCAGCGCGTCGATGCCTCTACTGCTTCGTACACCGCTCAGAGCCCGCAGGTTCCACCTTCGGCACCCTCAGTTCCGCAGCCGCACCGCCAGGGCGGCCGCCGAGCCGCCCGTCGCGCCGCACGCCGCCCAGGTCCGCCTGCCAAGGTGACGGTCCCGCTCCTGCTGCTGGCCCTGGCCTGCTACGCCGTGGGGTTCTGGGCACTGGCCCACATCTGAGATCGCCGAGGCGCCGAAGGCACCGAGCCGACGGACCCACCCCTGCCGGGCTCAATCCCTCGGGTACTCGGGCCTACGGAGCTGCTGGGGTTCGGGGGCGCCTGGGCTTCGTGGGCTTCTGAGGTTCGGGGCCTCTGGAATTCGAGGCCCCTGAGGCATCTGAGGTTCGAGGCCTCTGGCGTTCAGGGCTACAGAGTTCGCGAGTCCCGGCGGCACAAACCCGCTGCTCCCCCACCAGACCGCACGTCCGCCCGCCCTCCCGCACGCCCCGCAACTACCAGGCCCCAACCCTCCGCCGAGCCACCACAGCCCACACCCCCAGCACCACCAACACCACAGTCCCGGCCCCGATCCCACTCACCGCGAGTACGGTCATCGCGGCGTCGTCACCGTCACGCCCGACCGCACCCCCCACACCCCCCGCAACCGCCGCCCGGTCGTCCGCCGAGACCTCGAAGACGCCCTCCGGCTCGGGCTTCCCCGCATAATCGGGCCCGGCCTGCGCCGAACCCCCCACCTGCACGCTCAGCGTCAGCCCGAGCGGCCCTTCGCCGTACCTCTCGGCCACCTCGGCAGCGAGGTGCACCACGAGGTAGTAGGACCCGGCGAAGCGCACGCTGCTGGTCCCCCCGCGGATGGCGTACCGGTTCTCGTACGCGACCGGCGGCAGGGGATCGAGTTCGACGTCCCGTCGGCTGCCCTGGTAGCCGGTGCTCGCGTGGTCGACGAGGCCGCGCGCGGGGTTGTAGAGCGCGACCTCCATGGCGCTGCTCACGTTGCCGTCGCCGCTGCTCGAATCGCCCAGTTCGGCGGTGGCGTACAGCTGGCGGCCCCAGTCGAGGGGGACCTTGTAGAAGAGCGATTGGCCGGGCTTGACGTCGGAGCTCCAGAGGCCCTGCCCGACGGTTGCCGCCGAGGCGAAGCCGGAGCCGCCCGCACGGCGCACGCTCTCGCCGGTGAGGGGGGTCGGTGTGGCGGAGTTCCAGTCCTCGGGGGCGCTCGTCGAGCCGGCCTGCTTCAGGCGCGGCTCCGAGGTGGTGAAGAGTTCCAGGTTCCAGGTGCCCGGCGCGGAGTCCGTCGTAGCGACGCGTTTGACGATCACGTGGTAGGTGCCGGCGCTCTTGCAGCGAGGGCGGCGGCCGGAGACCTCACGGGCCGCCCAGACCGCGATCGGGCGGGCACTGCCGACGAGGCCGAAGCGGTTGGTATCGGAGGAGCAGGAATGGCCTTCCGCGTCCTCCACGGATACCTGGATGCCGTCGCTCGCGGGGACGTCGCCGGGAGGGGGGACCGCCGTCACGGAGACGTATGTGTCGGACGTGGCGTCGAGATCGAGGCTGTAGTAGATCTCTCCGCTGCTCGGCAGGGAGCTCTTGTACGTCGCGCCGGGCGCGAGGGGCGGGGCGTCCGTCCGGCTCGTCGCACCCGTGACGGGGCTGGCGTCCGGCGCGAAGGCGTAGGAGGTCGGGATCCCGGCCGCGAGCGCGGGGTGGCCCGGCAGGGCAGCCGACGTACCCACCAGCAGCACCGCCCCTACGAAGGCGGTACGCGCGCGTGCCGAGCGCAGGGGATGAGCACGCGGCACCCTCTCGGGGCGCCACCACGCCTTACGCCGCCGCCCCATCACGCGCCACCCCTCGTTGTCACCGGAACACGGCCGCGCCCGGCCATGGACATCGCCGATCCATGGCCCTCGCCGGACCACGGACGTCGCCCATCCTGCCCAGCCCGGCCTCGCGTCACCCACGCATTCCGTACGGCCGTCCGAAACGCCCGGGTCTAAGGCATCCGACCGGCCCCTGCAACTCGAACCGCAACCACTGCACAGCGCTCGGCACCACAAGAACCGTCGGCGAGAGGAAGCCCGGGCACACAAAACCCCGACCGCAATGGCGGCCGGGGTCTGCTTCAGATACCGATGTAGTGGCTCACGAACCCGTGGGCACGGAGTCAGTCGCCTCCGTCCACAGATCCTGCTCGGCGCGATCCGCCTGGATCTGGCGGTACACGAGGAGCCCGCCGATGGCGGCCAGTGCGACCAGGAGAAGCTTCTTCACCGCGCGACCTCGTCTTTCCTTGACGTAGGGGACCTCTGGCGCCCGACTATACACACCGACCGATACCGATCGGTGACCTACGTCGGGCCTCAACTGCCGTCCGGAACAGCGCAGTAGAAGCGGATGGCGCCGCTCCGATCGGAGGGTGATCACATCCCGACAGACGGTGACTTTGACCCCCTTCCTGCTGCTTCCCGCAACTTCAGGCGCTTTCCGGGCTTCTTTCCTCCATCCGAGTGGTGTTCATCTGAAGATCGACGCGCCACGGGCGTTGGTCCATGACTTCGCGGCCCCCATACACATCATGAGGAAAGTACGCAAATCGCCCAACCCGAAAGTGAGGGACCATGGCCAGGAACAAGGTCATGAACCTGTGGACCACCATCGTCACCGCCTTCCTCGCGCTGTTCACGGCGCTCGGATTCGTCACGACCAGCTCCGCCGCACCCGTGGCGCACACCGAGACGTCGCGCAGGACCGGAAGCGACGACAGCGACCGCAACACTCAGGTGACGGTGCCGGCGACGCCCCAGTGGGCCTGGTCCTACGCCAGATCGCTGCCACCCACGATGAAGCAGCGCATCCGAGCCGAGGCGCACGGCAGGACCCCAGGCTGCCGCCACCGCCCGCTCACGGAATCGGAAGCGGCCACGACCACCTCGGACACCGCCGGATGCGACTCCGCCGCCGACCCGGACCGGCCCCTCGTACCGCACCAGCGCTGACCCGCCGGCTCACCCCGAACCGTCAGCACCCTGCTCCGACTGCAGCGTCGCTTATCCAGACAGCACGATCACAGCAATCTTGCGTACACAGCACCGCTCCAGCAGTACCGCTCAAGCAGCCATTCCAGCAGCACCGCTTGCCGTTCCTCCTTGCCGTACCGCTTCATGACGCCATGCCGTACTTCTCATGACGTCGGCCCCGACAGCGAAGAACCTCATCCCCCTCCGACGATGTGCCGGAGGTAGGCCCCCGGGTCGTTGAGGTAGCGCCGCCAATGGTCGACGAGCTCCAGATCCCGCCAGCCGGCGGGACGCATTCCGTGGTCGCCCACCTCGATGATCTCGGCGCCGGGCAGCGCCGTCAGCACGGGTGAGTGCGTGGCGCAGATGATCTGCGCACCGGAACGCCCCAGCTCATGCAGCAGCCCGACGAGTTGAAGACAGGAAGCGAAGGACAGCGCGGCCTCGGGTTCGTCCAGGACGTACAGTCCCGGCTCCCGGAACCGCTCGCGGAAGGCCATCAGAAAGCCTTCGCCGTGGCTCATCTCGTCCACGGCCCCGGACAGCCTTCCCGTCTGCTGCTCCCGGCCCAGCGCGTCCAGCGCCGTCTCCGCCCGCAGGAAGAACCCTCTGCGGCGCGTACGAGGCCCGCGCAACATTCGACGCCCGGCCGCTGTCGCCTCGAAACGTATCCGCCCGCCCAGTGCCGAAGGCTCGCGCCAACTGGCATACCGGTAGCCCGCGGATCCGCCCCAGGAATCCAGGCCGAACCCCTCCGCCAGCGCCTCGACCAGGGTCGACTTGCCCGAGCCGTTCTCCCCCACCAGGAACGTGACCGGCGCCGTGAACCTCAGGCCGTCATCCAGCAGCTGCCGCACACACGGCACCGACCAGGGCCACTGGCTGCCCTCCTCCAGCTCGCCCTCGGCCACATGCGCGTAGGCCCGTTCCACGATCATGCCGCCAGGCTCTCATCCGGCACTGACAATCGATCTGCCACCGAAGACGTCAAAACCCCCAACCGTGATCGGTTGGGGGTTCTCACTGGTGGGGCTAACAGGATTTGAACCTGTGGCCTCATCCTTATCAGGGATGCGCTCTAACCAACTGAGCTATAGCCCCGCCGCGCTCTGCGGTGTGTGTCCCGCGCGCTGACTCCTGAAGATTAGCGCACGAGGTGGGCAGTCCCAAAATCGGTTGTCGGAGCACCGTCAGGGGAGGTTTGAAACCGCCGTGGGCGGCTACGGTCACTCGTCCTCCGCGAGCGTCAGCTCGACGCCGCCCACGAAGCCGGCGGAGAGGTTGTAGATGAACGCGCCGAGGGTCGCCAGCGCCGTGGCGAGGACGACGTCGATGACCGCGATGATGGACGTGAACATCAGCACATGCGGCAGCGACAGGAAGGACTGCAGGTCGAAGCCGTTCGACTCGTTCGAGCCGGTCGCCTCGGAGATCGTGCCGCCGACCGTCGAGAAGACGCCCATCGCGTCCATGACCATCCACAGGACGGCCGAAGCGACGATCGTGCAGATGCCGAGCGCGATGGAGAGCAGGAAGCTGACCTTCATCACCGACCACGGGTCGGCCTTGGCCACCCGCAGGCGCGCCTTGCGGGTGCGGGGCGCCGTACGCGCCCCTGTGCGCGGCTTGCGCGTCGCGCTCGTCGGAGCGGGCGTCTGGTAGGCCTGCGGCGGGTGGTAGGGCCCGGCGGACTGCTGCGACTGCCGCTCCCCGGGCAGCGGCGACGCCGACGGCGCGTGGGCCGGCGGCTGTGCCCCTGCGGGCTGGGGCTGGGCGCCCGAAGCCGCGTCGGCCGCATACTGCTGGGTCTGCGGACCTCGGGTGTCCGTCACGGTTCCCCCCTGGGATCCAGATGCGTCGGGCGAGGGCGAATTCTTCGCCGACTTGATCGCTTTCAGCTGGGTGGTGTGCGTGTCCGCAGCCTGCGCGGCGGAGCCACGGCCGCCGCCGTCCGTGTCCTTACCGGCCGTAGGACCGGTCGAGGTGCCGGACGATCCGGCGCCCGTGGCTCCGCTCACGATCACTCTCTCCTCGTGCTACTCCGCCGAGGGTGCCGCACCCTCGTCCGTGCCGGTGGTCGCGGCATCGTCGGCAGTCTCGTCGACAGCCACGTCGCCGTCGACCTCCTCCGCCTCACGCCCCGCCTCGGCGTTACGTGCGATACCGACCACGGCATCGCGCTTGCCCAGGTTGATCAGTTGGACGCCCATGGTGTCACGGCCCGTCTCCCTGACCCCGTTGACTCGCGTACGAATCACACCGCCGCCCAGCGTGATGGCGAGGATCTCGTCGGTCTCCTCGACCACCAGCGCGCCGACGAGCGATCCACGGTCTTCCACGATCTTGGCGGCCTTGATACCTAGGCCACTGCGACCCTGGACGCGGTACTCGTCGACGGGAGTCCGCTTCGCGTACCCACCGTCGGTGGCAGTGAACACGAACGTACCGGTTCGAACAACATTCATCGAGAGCAGCTCGTCTCCCTCACGGAAGCTCATGCCCTTGACACCCGAGGTGGCGCGGCCCATGGGGCGCAGCGACTCGTCCGTGGCCGTGAACCTGATCGACTGTGCCTTTTTGCTGATCAGGAGCAGATCGTCGTCGGGCGAGACGAGCTCGGCGCCGATCAGTTCGTCGTCGGAACCGTCCTCGCGCTCACGCAGGTTGATCGCGATCACACCGCCGGAGCGGGGCGAATCGTAATCCTTCAGCGGCGTCTTCTTCACAAGTCCGGCCTTCGTGGCGAGCACCAGGTACGGTGCCGCCTCGTAGTCGCGGATGGCGAGGATCTCGGCGATCGCCTCGTCCGGCTGGAAGGCCAGCAGGTTCGCCACGTGCTGTCCACGCGCGTCACGGCCGGCGTCCGGCAGCTCGTACGCCTTGGCCCGGTAGACGCGGCCCTTGTTGGTGAAGAACAGCAGCCAGTGGTGCGTGGTCGAGACGAAGAAGTGGTCGACGATGTCGTCTTCCTTCAGCTTCGTGCCGCGTACGCCCTTGCCGCCGCGCTTCTGCGCCCGGTAGTCGACGGTCTTGGTGCGCTTGACGTAACCGCCGCGCGACACCGTGACGACGATGTCCTCCTCGGCGATCAGGTCCTCGATGGACATGTCACCGTCGTAGGGCACCAGCATGGTCTTGCGGTCGTCGCCGTACTTCTCGACGATCGCGGCGAGTTCCGAGCTGACGATGCCGCGCTGGCGGACCGGCGAGGCCAGGATCGCGTTGTACTCGGTGATCTTCGCCTGGAGCTCGTCGTGCTCCTGGATGATCTTCTGGCGCTCCAGGGCGGCCAGTCGGCGCAGCTGCATCTCGAGGATGGCGTTGGCCTGGATCTCGTCGATCTCCAGGAGCTCCATCAGGCCCGTACGCGCGATCTCGACGGTGTCGCTGGCCCGGATCAGCGCGATGACGTCGTCGATGGCGTCCAGGGCCTTCAGCAGGCCGCGCAGGATGTGCGCCCGCTCCTCGGCCTTGCGCAGCCGGAACTTCGTACGGCGGACGATGACCTCGATCTGGTGCGTCACCCAGTGCCGGATGAACGCGTCCAGGGAGAGGGTGCGCGGGACGCCGTCGACGAGCGCCAGCATGTTGGCGCCGAAGTTCGTCTGCAGGTCCGTGTGCTTGTAGAGGTTATTAAGTACGACCTTGGCGACCGCGTCCCTCTTGAGCACGATGACGAGGCGCTGACCGGTGCGGGACGACGTCTCGTCACGGACGTCCGCGATGCCGCCGATCTTGCCGTCCTTCACCAGGTCGGCGATCTTCTGCGCGAGGTTGTCGGGGTTGACCTGGTAGGGCAGCTCCGTGACCACCAGGCACTGGCGGTTCTGGATCTCCTCGACCTCGACGACCGCGCGCATGGTGATCGAGCCGCGGCCGGTGCGGTACGCCTCCTCGATGCCCTTACGGCCCACCACAAGGGCGCCCGTCGGGAAGTCGGGGCCCTTGATGCGCTCGATGAGGGCGTCCAGGAGCTCCTCGTGCGAGGCCTCCGGGTTCTCCAGGTACCACTGGGCGCCGGCCGCGACCTCGCGCAGGTTGTGCGGCGGGATGTTGGTCGCCATGCCGACCGCGATACCGGCCGAGCCGTTGATCAGCAGGTTCGGGAAGCGGGCCGGCAGGACGGTCGGCTCCTGGGAGCGGCCGTCGTAGTTGTCCGTGAAGTCGACGGTCTCCTCGTCGATGTCGCGGACCATCTCCATCGACAGCGGCGCCATCTTGCACTCGGTGTAGCGCATGGCCGCCGCCGGGTCGTTGCCCGGAGAGCCGAAGTTGCCGTTGGAGTCGACGAGCGGCATGCGCATCGACCACGGCTGGGCGAGACGGACCAGGGCGTCGTAGATCGAGGAGTCGCCGTGGGGGTGGTAGTTGCCCATGACGTCGCCGACCACGCGCGCGCACTTGTAGAAGCCGCGCTCGGGGCGGTAGCCGCCGTCGTACATGGCGTACAGGACGCGGCGGTGGACGGGCTTGAGGCCGTCACGGACGTCCGGCAGCGCGCGGGACACGATGACGGACATCGCGTAGTCGAGGTAGGAGCGCTGCATCTCCGTCTCGAGCCCGACGGGCTCGACACGCTGGGCGATGTCGCCGCCCTCGTCAGGCGTGACGGGAGTGTTCTCGTCGGTCATTGCTGGTGAAGGTCCTTCCTGGTGCGGTCAGCTGAGACCGACTCAGATGTCGAGGAAGCGGACGTCCTTGGCGTTGCGCTGGATGAACTGGCGTCGGGCCTCGACGTCCTCGCCCATGAGGACCGAGAACAGGTCGTCGGCCTGGGCGGCGTCGTCGAGGGTGACCTGGCCGAGGACGCGGTGCTCCTGGTCCATGGTCGTGATGCGCAGTTCCTCGGCGTTCATCTCGCCGAGACCCTTGAAGCGCTGGATCGAGTCCTCGCGGACGCGCTTGCCGCGCTGACGGCCCATCTCCAGGAGCGCGTCGCGCTCGCGGTCGGAGTACGCGTACTCGACCTCGTCCCGGCCCCACTTGATCTTGTAGAGCGGGGGACGGGACAGGAACACGTGCCCGGCCTCGACCAGCGGCCGCATGAAGCGGAACAGGAAGGTCAGCAGCAGGGTGTTGATGTGCTGGCCGTCGACGTCGGCGTCCGCCATCAGGATGATCTTGTGATAGCGCAGCTTCTCGATGTCGAAGTCCTCGTGGACTCCGGTGCCGAAGGCCGAGATCAGCGCCTGGATCTCCTGGTTCTGCAGGATCTTGTCGATCCGCGCCTTCTCGACGTTGAGGATCTTTCCTCGGATCGGGAGGATCGCCTGGTACTGCGGGTTGCGGCCGGACTTGGCCGAGCCGCCGGCGGAGTCACCCTCGACGATGAAGATCTCGCACTTGGTGGGGTCGTTCGACTGGCAGTCGGAGAGCTTGCCCGGCAGGGACGCCGTCTCCAGCAGGCCCTTGCGACGCGTCAGGTCACGGGCCTTGCGGGCCGCCACGCGCGCGGTGGCCGCCTGGATGCCCTTGCGGATGATGTCCGCCGCCTCGTTCGGGTTGCGGTCCAGCCAGTCCGCGAGGTGCTCGTAGACGACCTTCTGCACGAAGGTCTTCACCTCGGTGTTGCCCAGCTTGGTCTTCGTCTGGCCCTCGAACTGCGGCTCGCTCAGCTTCACCGAGATGATCGCGGTCAGACCCTCGCGGATGTCGTCACCCGTGAGGTTGTCGTCCTTCTCGCGCAGCAGCTTCTTGTCGCGCGCGTACTTGTTGATCAGCGAGGTCAGCGCGGCGCGGAAGCCCTCTTCGTGCGTACCGCCCTCGTGGGTGTGGATGATGTTGGCGAAGGAGTAGACGCCCTCGGTGTAGCTGCTGTTCCACTGCATCGCCACTTCGAGGGAGAGGCTCCGCTCCTTGTCCTCGGCCTCAAGGTCGACGACGGTGGGGTGCACCACGTCTCCCTTGCGGGAGTTGAGGTACTTCACGAAGTCGACGATGCCGCCCTCGTAGTGGTAGTCGACCGACCGGACTTCGGCCTTCTCGTCGGCGCCCGCCTCGTCCGCCCCTGACGTCGCCTTGGCCGACTCGCGCTCGTCGGTGAGTTTGATCCTCAAACCCTTGTTGAGGAACGCCATCTCCTGGAAGCGCCGCGAGAGCGTCTCGAAGGAGTATTCGGTGGTCTCGAAGATGTCCGGGTCGGCCCAGAAGGTGACCGAGGTGCCGTGCTCCTCGGTGGCCTCGTGCTTGGCGAGCGGGGCGGTCGGGACGCCGAGCTTGTAGTCCTGGGTCCAGCGGTGGCCGTCCGTCTTGACCTCGACGGCGACCTTCGTCGACAGGGCGTTCACCACGGACACGCCGACGCCGTGCAGACCGCCGGAGACCGCGTAGCCGCCGCCTCCGAACTTGCCGCCCGCGTGCAGCACGGTCAGCACGACCTCGACAGCCGGCTTGCCCTCGGACGGCACGATGCCCACCGGGATGCCACGGCCGTTGTCGACGACCCGGACGCCGCCGTCGGCGAGGATCGTGACGTCGATCGTGTCCGCGTGCCCGGCCAGCGCCTCGTCGACGGAGTTGTCGACGACCTCCTGCACGAGGTGGTGCAGTCCGCGCTCGCCGGTCGAACCGATGTACATACCGGGTCGCTTGCGAACCGCGTCCAGACCCTCAAGGACGGTGATGGCGCTGGCGTCGTACGAGGCGGTGACCTCGCCATTCGACGAGGTCACCGCGCCGTTGGCGCCGGCGTCGGTGGACGGGATGTTCTCGTTGGGGTTGCCGGAATCGGCCACGAAGCGCCCTTTCTGGCACAGCACGAGCCAGGCTCGTCGGCGGGTTGCCGGAGCGGCTGCGGCATGTTGCGTTGGTAAGCCTTGATCAGCGTTGCTCAGCTTTTCCCGGACGGTCCCCACG
>JABFVM010000236.1 GCA_013362785.1 Streptomyces sp.
CGCCTCGACGTCCGCAGCGCGGCGGACGCCCGTACGGTCCTGCACTCGGCCGTCGACGACGGAGTCGGCGATCTGGTGCTCGACCTGTCCGAGCTGGAGTTCTGGGACGCCACCGGACTCGGGGTGATCATGGGAGCCCACCGGAGGGCCGGCCGCTGCGGCCGGCGCCTGGTGCTGCGCGGTGTACCGCCGCAGATGCAGCGCCTGCTGGTGGCCACCCGGCTGCACCGGATCCTGGCGATCGAGGGCGGCATCGGGGTGGAGTCACTGCCCCGGGTGTGACACCCGGCACGGGTGGGACGGGACGGTAGGGCGTTCCGGCTGCGAACCGCACGTCAAGCACAATCCTCACGAGACTGTGATGTCTCGGGCGGCGCGGTACCCCGAGCTGTCGTAGATACTGTGCGAAGGTTTAGGGTTCGGCTGCCCGCCCACTAGACAAACCCCTTTGCGAGCGGGCCCGGACCAGAAGCGACAGCGCGGTGTGCAGCAAGGCCGGGAGGGGCTTGGCTTAGGCACACGACGCTTTTGGGGGGCTTGAACCTATGGACCCGAACACCCGGGGACCCGAGGAGTACGGCCATGACGCCGACGGTCAGTCGTCGCGTCAGCGCCCGCCCAGGGATCCCCTCACACCTGATTTCGGACAGCACTCGCCCGCTCTCGCCCGCACCGTGCAACTGGTCTCGGGCGACTTCCTGCTCACGGTCAACCCCGTCGACGGCAGCGAGATCGAGATCTGCCCGCCGGCGGAGCGCCCCGCACGGCCCGAGAAGCTGACCCCGGCCGCGCGCGCCGAGACCGACCGCGCCGCCAAACCGCCCGTCCCGCCCGGTCCGACCCGTACCGCGCAGCCCCTGCTCGCCCGGCAGGACGAGCGCGAGCAACTGGTCCGCAAGCTCGCCCGAGGCCGCTCCGTACGTCTCGTCGGCTCCCCGGGCGCCGGCCGCACCAGCCTCCTCGACCTCGTCGCCGACGACTGCGCGGACCTCGCCCCCGACGGCGTGGTCCGCCTCACCGGCTTCCACCGCGGGCCCGCCGACCTGCTGTACGACCTCTTCCACGCCGTCCACAACGCGCCCCTGCACCGCCCGGACCAGGACGAACTGCTCACCCTCGTCCGTGAGATCGGCGCGGTCGTCGTGCTGGACGACATCGAGTTCGGCGGCGCCGCGCTGGACGAGCTGCTGGACGCGACACCCGAGTGCGCCTTCGTGATCGGCGCCACGCCCGATGTGCCCGCGCCGTCCGCCGAGTCCGGCATCGAGGACGTCGTGCTCGGCGGCCTCGACCGCGCCGACAGCGTGGAGCTCCTGGAGCGCGGCGTCGGCCGGGTCCTCACCGAGGACGAGTTGAACTGGGCGGGCGACCTCTGGTTCGAGTCGGAGGGACTGCCGCTGCGGTTCGTCCAGGCCGGGGCGCTGCTGCGGCAGCGGGACCGGATGCGGGCCGGCGCGGACGCCGTCGACGAGTACGTCTTCGAGGACGCGGCGCCGGCCGACGCCCCCTTCGACGCGCCCTTCGGGGGCGATGCCGGCGCCGAGGAGGTGCCGCTGCCGTCTCTCGGCGAGGCGGCCGGACCGGCGCCGCTGCTCGCCTCGCGGCTCAGCGCCTCCGCCCGCACCACCCTGAGGTTCGCCGTCGCGCTCGGCGGCGAGGTGCCCCACCAGGCGCATCTGCCCGCGCTCGTCGGCGACACCCACGCGGACGCCGCCCTCGGCGAGCTGGCCGACTGCGGGCTGGTCTCACCGGTCGGCTCCCGCTACCGCCTCGCCGCCGGCGTACAGGCCCAGCTGGAGGCCGCCGGATACGGCGAGGACCTCCAGGACCACGCCCTCACCGCCGCCCGGCACTACACCTGGTGGGCCGGGCACCCCTCGGTGACACCGGAGCGCGTGTGCGCCGAGGCGGACGCCGTGCTCGCCGCGCTGGGCGTACTGGTGCCCGGCACCACACCGCCGGGCGAGGGCGAGGAGAGCCCCACCGTGCGGCTGGGGCACACCGCCGCGCCCGCGTTCGCCGCGGGGCTGCACTGGAGCGCCTGGGAGCGGGCGCTGCGGGCCGGAGCCGAGGCGGCGCGCCTCGCAGGTGACGTCTACGAGCAGGCCTACTTCCACCACGAGTTGGGCGTCCTCGCGCTCTGCGAGGGCCGGCTGGACCGGGCCCGCACCGAGCTGGAGACCTCCGTCGGGCTGCGCGGCGCCCTCTCCGACAAGCGCGGCACCGTCGCGGGCCGCCGCGCCCTCGCACTGGTCTCGGACCGTTCCGGTACGACGCCGGGGGTGGCCGCGTTCGCCGCCACGGCGGGGGAGGAGGTGTCGGACGCGCGGTACGAGGAGTCGCAGTCGCCGCCCGGCGGAGTGCCGACCCCCTTCCCGCCCGTCACGGACACCACGACGCTGGTCACACACCAGGCGTCCGCGCCGTCGTCCCCGGCGGCCTCGCACAAGGGCCGGGGCGGTGTCCGGCAGTTCGCCCGGCGCAACCTCGTGGCGGCCGGCGCGGGCGCGCTGCTCGTGGCCGTGCTCGGCACGGTGGTGACGCTCGGCGCGACCTCCGACAACGACCCGGACGACCCGTCCACCCAGGTCGGCGTCAACCCGTCCGCCAGCCAGGGCATCGGCGACGACAGCATCGGCGCCGACAAGGCGGGGGGCGACGAGAAGCCCGGCGACACCGGTACGGCGACCAGCCGGCCGACGGATCCGGGCCCCGACGGCACCCTGGGCACATCGGACGACCCGACGCCGACGGACGGTTCCACGGAGCCGTCGGACGACCCGAGCGGGACGCAGGGCTCGGGCGGCAGCCCCACGCACTCCCCGACCAAGCCGCCGTCCTCGCCCACGAAGCCGCCGTCCTCCCCGACGAAGCCGCCGACCACGCCGCCGACGGACGACCCGACGGATCCGACCACGCCGCCGACGGATGACCCGACCACGCCGCCGACGGACGACCCGACAACCCCGCCGACGAACAGTCCGACCAGCTCGACCTCGGCAAGCGGCCCCGCCCCCTCCAGCCCCACCCAGACCACCAGTTCCGCGAGTGCCCCGCAGACCACCGACGCGGGCACGCCGCCGAGCTCCGGCACGGACTCGGATCCGGTGATCTGACGCACCGTTCAGGACAAGAGGGCCGGGTCCGCTTTTCGGACCCGGCCCTCACCGTCGTAGAACTGCCAGTAATTGGCAGTAATGATCAAGAACTGCGCGTCAGAACAGCCGCAGCTTGTCGTCCTCGATCCCCCGCATCGCGTCATAGTCCAGAACCTGGCACCCGATGCCCCGGTCCGTCGCGAGGACCCGGGCCTGCGGCTTGATCTCCTGGGCCGCGAAGATGCCCCGCACCGGGGCGAGATGGGGATCGCGGTTCAGCAGGTCCAGGTAGCGGGTGAGCTGCTCGACGCCGTCGATCTCGCCCCGCCGCTTGATCTCGACCGCGACCGTCCGGCCCTCGGCGTCCCGGCACAGGATGTCCACCGGTCCGATGGCCGTCATGTACTCGCGCCGGATGAGCGTGTAGCCCTCGCCGAGCGTTTCGATGCGGTCGGCGAGGAGTTCCTGGAGGTGCGCTTCCACGCCGTCCTTGATCAGGCCAGGATCCACGCCGAGTTCGTGCGAGGAGTCATGGAGGACTTCCTCCATCGTGATGATCAGCTTCTCGCCCGCTTTGTTGGTGACCGTCCAGACGTCCTGCTGCTCGCCGTCACCCTCCTTCAGGGTGCACGGCGGAGACATCCAGTTCAGGGGCTTGTAGGCCCGGTCGTCGGCGTGGATCGAGACGCTGCCGTCCGCCTTGACCAGGATCAGACGGGGCGCCGAGGGCAGGTGGGCGGTGAGCCGGCCCGCGTAGTCG
>JABFVM010000258.1 GCA_013362785.1 Streptomyces sp.
ACAGACGATCAGGGCATAGAGACCAAGGCGGGGCATTTCAGTCGGCTCCTTCGGGGGACACTGCTATGACGACCAGTGTCCCCCATCTGCTCACACGTCCGTGACGCGGAGCCCGGCGTGTGCCTTGTAGCGGCGGTTCACCGAGATCAGGTTCGCGACCAGCGACTCCACCTGGTGGGCGTTGCGCAGCCGGCCCGAGAAGATGCCGCGCATGCCGGGGATGCGGCCGGCGAGCGCCTGGACGATCTCGACGTCGGCGCGGACCTCGCCCAGCACCATGACGTCCGTGTCGATCTCCTCGATCTCCGGGTCCTGGAGCAGCACCGCCGACAGATGGTGGAAGGCGGCCGTCACCCGTGACTCCGGCAGCAGGGCGGCGGCCTGCTCGGCGGCGCTGCCCTCCTCCGGCTTGAGCGCGTAGGCGCCCTTCTTGTCGAAGCCGAGCGGGTTGACACAGTCGACGACCAGCTTGCCGGCCAGATCCTCGCGCAGGGACTCCAGCGTCTTGCCGTGGCCCTCCCACGGCACGGCGACGATCACGATGTCGCTGCGCCGCGCGCACTCGGCGTTGTCGGCTCCCTCGACACCGTGCCCGAGCTCCTCGGCGGCGGCCTGGGCGCGCTCGGCGGCCCGCGAGCCGATGATCACCTTCTGGCCGGCCCGGGCGAGCCGGTAGGCCAGGCCCTTGCCCTGCGGCCCGGTCCCGCCGAGCACGCCGACGACGAGCCCGGAGACATCGGGAAGGTCCCAGGGGTCCTTGGCCGGGGCCTTCGCGGGGGCGCCGGCGGGCTGCTGTGCACTGTCGGTAGAGGTCATGGGCCGACCTTACGTCTGCCTTGTCCGGCCCGATGGGTCAGGTGAGCTCCGTCACGGGCACCCGCCGGAAGCTGATGGTCTCGTACGGGCCGAAGTCGCCGGTCTCGTAGAGGAGTCCGACCGTGTCTGCGTCGATGCGGACCAGGTCCGAGTACGCGGCGGGCAGTCCGTCCACGGTGTGCGCGGACCGCCAGGTGACGCCGTGGTCGGTGGAGGCGCGGATGGTCATCAGGGCGCGGGCGACGGGGTCGGCGGGGCCGGAGAAGAGCAGCACGTCGGGGTCGCGGAGCTGGAGGACGCTGCCCTCGCAGATGGGGGCGACGAGGCCCGCCTGCGGGCGGAAGGGCTTCACCAGTGTCTCGCCGCCGTCCCCCGAGTAGGCGTCGGCGCGGTTGCCGGGGGACACGGAGTCGTTGCGGGTGTTGAAGTAGACGCGGCCGTCCGGGAGTTCGGCTGCGGTGGTCTCGTTGACGTTGATGTAGCCGTTGGTGTTCTCGTCGACGTACCCGATGCGCCAGGTCGCGCCCCGGTCGTCGCTGAGCAGACAGTGGCCGCTGTTGTATCTGGCCTCGGTGCCGATGTCGGTGCCGGTGGGCGGGATCGTGTGGTTGGCGGGGACGACGACCCGGCCGGTGCCCAGCTGGATCGCATGGCCGGGCGTGGTGGCGTACCACCGCCATCCCGCCCGCTTGACCTGCGCGGTGATCTCCTTCGAGCTGGACCAGGTGACGCCGTCGTCGTCGCTGTACCGCACCCAGATCCGGCGGCCGTCGGCGTCGCCGACCTCGCCGCGCAGGATGCCGTCCTCGGTGGCGGTGGCGTGGTTGCGGATGTAGACGAGCAGGATGCGGCCGGTGTCGAGGACGACGGGGGCGGGGTTCCCGGCGAGATGCCAGTTGTTGTCGGCGGCGACCCGGAGGGGACCCCAGGTGCGGCCGCCGTCCGTGGAGCGCTTCAGCACGATGTCGATGTGCCCGTGGTCGGCGGCCGAGTCGACCCTGCCCTCGCAGAAGGCGAGGACGGTGCCCGCACCGCTGACGACGACGGCCGGGATACGGAAGGAGGCATACCCCGCCTGGCCCGCACGGAAGGGGACACTGGTCTCGGTCATCGTCAGAACTCCTCACCCTGGCCAACGGGCCCTGTGTTTCCCCACGCCAGGCGAATTCACGGTGAACTCGGGGTCACAAGTGGTCGTTTGCGGCAGGATGCGGTCGCATGGATGCCGTACGGGTCGCGTTGCTGCGCGAAGTACTCGCCGGGACCGAGTGGCTGGGGGCCACACGGCGGTTCGCGGGGACGCTGCGGGCGTCGGCGGTGGCGCACGGGGGCGGGCTGCTGCTGGTCGGCACGCGGGAGTACGAGCCGTGGCATCTGGCGGCCCATCTGGTGGACGAGGCCGCGTGGTCCGGGATGCCGGAGCTGACCCCGACCCTCGTACGGCATGACGCGCGCGCCTCGGATCCGGCGCATCTGGCGGTCGGCCTGGGGCGGTTGGCGGCGACACGGCGCGGGGAGACGCTGCTGGTGGTGTCGCCGGGCGGGCCGGAGGCACCGCTCCTTGAACGGGTGCACGACGCACGCCGGGCCGGGGCGACGGTGCTGGCGCTCGGCCCCGACGAGGGGGAGCTGACGGCCATGGCGCACGAGACGCTGGCCGTGCCGGACGGGTCGGAGCTGGACCTGGACACCGTGCAGCACCTGGTGAGCGCGGCGGCCGGCGAGAACGCGCTGCCCTCCCCGAGGGGACGCCGACGCCTCCGCGACCGCCTCGCCCGCCTGGCGGAGTCGCTGACGGCACCGCCGCCGGCCCGCTGGTAGCGCGCCCGTCCGATTAGGGACCCGAGCCCGCAAAACCGTTTGCCTCCGGTACCCGCCCACCCGAGCATGACCCCTCGTGACCGACGACTCCCCCACTCCCACCCCCGCGCCACGCTCCCGTCTCCGTGCCGTACTCCCCGACCTCACCCCCTGGCGTGCCTCCGCCGACTTCCGGAAGCTGTGGCTGGCGGGGCTGATCTCGAACTTCGGGAGCTTTCTGACGTTCGTCGCGCTGCCCGTGCAGATCAAGGAGCTCACCGGGTCCGCGGCGGCGGTGGGGGCGATCGGGGCCGTGGAGCTGGTGCCGCTGATCGTGTTCGGGCTGTACGGGGGCGCGCTCGCCGACGCCCTCGACAAGCGGAAGCTGATCCTGTGGACGGAGGTCGGGCAGGGCCTGCTGAGCGCGGCGCTGCTGGTCAACGCGCTACTGCCGAGTCCCGCCGTCTGGCCGCTGTACGCCGTTGCCGCCCTGTCCTCCGCACTGGTCTCGGTGCAGCGCCCCGCCCTGGACGCCCTGTGGCCCCGCATCGTGGCCCACGACCACCTCCCGGCCGCCGCCTCGCTGAACGCGCTGCGCTGGCAGGCCGGCGGTGTCGCGGGCCCGGCCCTGGCCGGTGTGGTCGTCGCGTACGCCGGGCTCGGCTGGGCATACGGCGCGGACCTGCTGACCTTCGCCGCCTCCGCACTGCTCACGCTGGGCATCGCCCCCTCCCCCGCGTCCCACGAGGCCGCGAAGCCGTCGCTCAAGGCCATCGCCGAGGGCGCCCGGTACGCCTGGAGCCGCAAGGAGCTCCTCGGCACCTATGTCATCGACATCGCGGCGATGCTCTTCGCGCTGCCGCTCGCCGTACTGCCGTTCCTCGCCGACGAGTTGGACGCCCCCTGGTCGCTGGGCCTGATGTACGCCGCCGTCCCGGCCGGGGCGATGCTGGTGAGCCTGACCAGCGGCTGGACCTCGCGGGTGCACCGGCACGGGCGGGCCGTCGTGCTGGCGGCGGCGCTGTGGGGGGTGGCGATCATGGCCGCCGGTGTCTCGCGGAACGTCTGGCTGGTGCTGCTGTTCCTGACCCTGGGCGGCGCCGCCGACATGGTCAGCGGCATCTTCCGCGGGGTGATGTGGAACCAGACGATCCCGGACGAGCTGCGCGGCCGGCTCGCCGGGATCGAGCTGCTGTCGTACTCGGTGGGCCCGCAGCTCGGCCAGACCTACATGGGCGGTGTCGCCGCCTGGAAGGGCGTCAGGACGTCGATCTGGTCGGGCGGGCTGCTGTGCGTGGGCGCGGTGGGGCTGCTCGCGCTGTGCCTGCCGAAGCTGATGTCGTACGACGCGCGCACGAACGAGCACGCGGTACGGGTACGGGAACAGCGGGCGGCGGCAGCCGCAGCGACAGCCGCTGCCGCACCCGTGCCGTCACCGGCGGCGTCTGCGGCGGCATCACCGGCGGAGAGCTGATCGGTCAGCTGTCGTCCGCAGGGCCCGTCGGGGCGTCGTGCCACCTGGGGTCGTTCTCCCACTCCAGGTTGCGCTCCCGCGCCAGGTCCATCGCCTGCTGGGCCTCCTGGCGGGTGGTGTACGGCCCGAAGCGGTCCTTGGCCGGGCACTCCGGGCCCTCCTCGACCTTCTTGTGGACGAGGCAGTAGTACCACTCCCCCGGCTTTCCCACCGTGCGCTTCTTGAACAAGGCCATGACCGGCTCCTCTCGCCACCGTCATGTTCCCCCATGACCGCTGGTTAGACTCGCTGCATGTCTGGCCAGTCGCTGCTCGTGCCCGGGGAGCTCTCCCCCACCCGTTCCGTGCCCGGAAACATCCGTCGCCCCGAGTACGTCGGCAAGCCCGCGCCGACGCCGTACACGGGTCCGGAGGTGCAGACCCCGGAGACCGTCGAGGCGATGCGGGTCGCCGGGCGGATCGCCGCTCGGGCGATGGCGGAGGCCGCGAAGCTGATCGCGCCCGGCGTGACGACGGACGAGCTGGACAAGGTGGCGCACGACTACATGTGCGACCACGGCGCCTACCCCTCGACGCTCGGCTACCGCAACTTCCCCAAGTCGCTGTGCACCAGCGTCAACGAGGTGATCTGCCACGGCATCCCGGACTCCACGGTGCTGCGCGACGGCGACATCATCAACCTCGACGTGACGGCGTACATCGGCGGGGTGCACGGCGACAACAACGCCACGTACCTGGTGGGCGACGTGGACGAGGAGAGCCGCCTGCTGGTGGAGCGCACCCGCGAGTCCCTGAACCGCGCGATCAAGGCGGTCAAGCCGGGCCGCCAGATCAATGTCATCGGCCGCGTCATCGAGTCGTACGCCAAGCGCTTCGGCTACGGCGTGGTCCGCGACTTCACCGGCCACGGCATTAACTCGTCGTTCCACTCGGGCCTGATCATCCCGCACTACGACAGCCCGCACGCGACGACGGTGATCCAGCCCGGGATGACGTTCACGATCGAGCCGATGCTGACGCTGGGCACGCACGAGTACGACATGTGGGACGACGGCTGGACGGTCGTCACGAAGGACCGGAAGCGGACGGCTCAGTTCGAGCACACGCTGGTGGTGACGGAGACGGGGACGGAGATCCTCACCCTGCCCTGATCGCCGATCACTGATCACTGATCACTGATCATCGAGCCCGCCCTGCCAGGGCGGGCTTTCTCTTGTACGCTTTTACCGACAGGGTGTCGGCAAGCTATTGACTTAGGTAAGCCTTACCTTAGAGGATGTGCCCATGGAGTCCTTCTCGACACTCATCCGCACCGCGTCCCATGAGCAGCACGTGGAGGCCGAGACCTCGACGTTCATGAGCGACCTGCTCGGCGGACGGCTCGGCGTCGACGCGTACGCGCGCTACACGGAGCAACTGTGGTTCGTGTACGAGGCACTGGAGACCGGCACCGAGCGGCTGGCGTCGGACCCGGTGGCCGGGCCCTTCATCCAGCCGGAGCTGTTCCGCCTGGCGTCACTGGAGCGGGACCTGGCACATCTGCGGGGCCCGGGCTGGAGGGCGGGCGTGTCCGCGCTGCCGGCCACGCGGGCCTACGCGGACCGGGTGCGGGAGTGCGCCCGCGACTGGCCGGCCGGCTATGTCGCCCACCACTACACCCGCTACCTCGGCGACCTCTCCGGCGGCCAGATCATCCGCGACAAGGCGGAGAAGACCTGGGGATTCGCCCGCAAGGGAGACGGCGTCCGTTTCTACGTCTTCGAGGAGATCTCCAACCCGGCGGCGTTCAAGCGGGGTTACCGCGAACTCCTGGACGCGGTGCACGCGGACGACCTGGAGAAGCAGCGGATCGTGGCGGAGTGCAAGAGGGCGTTCGCCCTGAACACGGCGGTGTTCCGGGCGCTGGGCGAGGAGTTCCCGCTGAGCGCCTGAACGGCAGGGCACCTGAACGGCAGGGCGCCTGAACCCCTGGGGCTCAGCGCTCCAGGACGACCCGGCCGCCGAGTTCGACCCAGTCCCCGGGCTGCGGGGCGGTGAGGAGCTGTGAGCCGGAGCCCTGCGTGATGTTGAGGGCGCGGCCCAGCTTGCGGGTGAGCTGGATGGCCGCCGCACCGGTCGCCTCGTCCTCCTCCACGCCGTCACCCCGGCCGGGGAAGCCACGGGCACGGACACGTCCGGCGGCCTCGTCCTCCCACGCCCAGGCGTAGATCCACTCACCGGCCGGGGGTACGTCGAGCTCCTCCACCTCGGCGGCGGTCGCGTACTGCCGCAGGGTGCGCGGCGGCGCCCACTCCGCCCGCGCCTCGATCCAGCTGAACTCCCCGTCCAGCCGGGCGCCCACCACTCCGGCCGGGGTGACCAGTTCGGGCACGTCGAGCAGCCAGGCCGTACCGACACAGGGGTAGCCGGCGAACGGCAGCCGCACGGAGGGCGTGTAGATGTCGATGACTCCGCGCTCGGGATCGTCCACGAACACGGTCTCGCTGAAGCCGAACTTCGCCGCCATCGCCTGCCGGTCACTGCGCTCGGGGACCACCGAGCCGTCCCGGACGACGCCGAGTTCGTTGCCGTAACCGCCCTTGGGGCCGCAGAAGACGCGGAGGACGTCGTAGTCAGTCACGGGGAAATTGAAACATCACCCGAGCGGCGAGGTCGTCCCAGACGGGGGCGCCGCCGGGGAGCGGAAGGAAGCGCGAGGGAGGCACGCCGTAGGGCAGCGAGGCGATCGTTTCGGCGTACGCCCTTTCCATGGCGGCCCGTTGGCGTTCCGTGGCCGGATCGTCGGGGAGAGCCGCCAGTTGTCGCATGCGGTGCTCGTGCCCCTCGGTCACTCCTTCGATCCCCCGCCGCCAGTCCTCCTCGTCGGGCACCTGGCTCAGCTCCACGCACTCCGGTGTCCGCTCCTCCGCCAGTGCCGCCACCGCCCGGTCGTGGCCGTCGAGGATGACCCAGCCGTCGAGGAAGGTCACCCACCACAGCAGGACGGGCGCGAGGGTGCCCTCGCGGGCGTGCTTGCGGTACGCCTTCACCCGGCCGGCGTCCGGAGGCGAGAGGGGGCGCAGGGGGAGGACTCCGTGCCAGCCGCCGCCACAGGACAGCTCCAGCCGGCCGCCCGGCCAGTCCCGTACGAAGTCGTCGGTCCAGACGCCCGGCGGAATACCGGTCCGGCGGGCCAGCTCCCAGCGCCCGTCCCGCAAGGGGGTCCCGTCCGACCGCTCCAGCCAACGGGCGTACTGATGCGTCCAGTCGACGGACGAGCGCATGGTCGTCGAGCGCAGCGGCGGCAACGGCGAGCGGTAGCCGTCAAGGCGGTGCAGATACAGCTCCGGACAACAGCCCTCGCCCACCGACCGGCCCAGCAGCAGGGACCGCTCCCCCTGACGCAGCAGGATCCGACCGTCGCCCGCCGCCTCGAAGCGGAGTGGGGGCGGATCCGGGCGGCCCTGCGCGGTGAGCACGAGGCGTCCCGGCCCCAGCAGTTCCCTGTGTCCCCTGTGTTCCCTGTTCACGGGGGCAGTCTTACGTATGCGAACCGGTAGCAAGTGAAGGTAAGGCTAACCTAAGCTTTGCGGGTGACCGTACTGGAGAAGCCCGCCCCCGAGGCCACCGTCCCGGACACCCCGCCGTCCGGACGCCGCAGCATCGGCCGCCTGCTGACCGCCGGCCTGCTCGTCTCCCTCCTCGTCCTCGTCCCGGTCGCGGCGGGCATCGGCGCCTATCCGGTCCCGGTCGGCGACGTCCTCGCCTCCATCCAGCACCGCGTCGGCCTCGGCGGCACCGAACTCGACCGGGTCGCCGAGTCGGTGCTCTGGAACGTCCGCTTCCCGCGCATCGTGCTCGCGCTGCTCATCGGCGCCTCGCTGGGGTGCGCCGGCGCGCTGATGCAGGGCGTGTTCGGCAACCCGCTCGCCGAGCCCGGCGTCATCGGCGTCTCCTCCGGCGCGGCGGTGGGCGCGGTCGGGGCGATCGCGCTCGGCGTCAACTTCCTGGGCACCTGGACGGTTTCCGTCTTCGCCTTCGTCTCAGGGCTCGCGACCGTCCTGCTCGTGTACTTCATGTCGCGCTCCGGCGGCCGTACGGAAGTGGTGACGCTGATCCTCACCGGTATCGCCGTGAACGCCTTCGGCGGGGCGGTGATCGGGCTGTTCCTCTTCTTCGCGGACGCCGCCGCCATCCAGCAGATCACCTTCTGGCAGCTCGGCTCGCTCTCCCAGGCGACCTGGCCGAAGGTGCTGGCCGTACTGCCGTGCGCGGCGCTCGGGCTGGCCGTCGCGCCGCTGTACTCCCGCCGGCTCGATCTGCTGGCGCTGGGTGAACGGCCCGCGCGGCATCTGGGCGTGGACGTGGAGCGGCTGCGAATCGTTCTCGTGCTGGTCATCGCCCTGCTGACGGCCGCCGCGGTGAGCGTCTCCGGGATCATCAGCTTCGTCGGGCTTGTCGTGCCGCATCTACTGCGGATGGCCGCGGGGCCGGGGCATCGGTTTCTGGTGCCGGGCAGTGCGTTGCTGGGGGCGGTGGTGCTGTTGGGGGCGGATCTGACGGCGCGGACGGTTGCCGCGCCTGCGGAGCTTCCTCTGGGAGTGCTTACGGCACTGCTCGGCAGCCCCTTCTTCTTCTGGCTGCTGCGTCGGACTCGGCGGCGGCAAGGGGGGTGGGCCTAGAGGGTCGCGTGTCGGCTGCGGGTGCGTGGGGGCTTGTCGCGCCCACGCGGCGGTAGCCGCAAATTCAACACGGCCCCGCGCCCCTGAAAAGAAGGGCGTCGGTCGCACCCGCGTCAACCACTGACCCTCCACTCAAGGACCACCCCTCCCATGAGACTTCTCCGCCCTCGCCCCACACCCCCGCCCCCCGCCGAACCCGGCGACATCCTCGCCGAGGCCTATGGCCTTCATGTGCGGCTCGGCAGCCGTCCCGTCCTGCACGGTGTCTCCGTCCCCGTGCGTGCCGGTGAGGTGCTCGCTCTCGTCGGGCCCAACGGCGCCGGGAAGTCGACGCTGCTGGGGGCCCTGGCCGCCGATCTCCCGGCCGCCGAGGGCGTCGTACGGATTCACGGGCGGCCGGCGAGTGAGTGGTCCGCGCCTGAACTGGCCCTGCGTCGGGCGGTGCTGCCGCAGTCGGCGACGCTCTCCTTCCCGTTCCCGGTCGAGGACGTCGTACGGATGGGCCGCGCACCGCACGCATCCTCGCCCGCCGAGGACGATCTCGCGGTGGCCGAGGCGATGGCCGTCACCGAGGTGACCGGGTTCGCCGGGCGGCCGTTCTCCGCACTCAGCGGTGGTGAGCGGGCCCGGGTCGCGCTCGCCCGGGTACTCGCGCAGCGCGCCCCGCTGTTGCTGCTCGACGAGCCGACGGCGGCGCTGGACCTCCGGCACCAGGAGCTGGTGCTGCGGGTGTGCCGGGAGCGGGCGCGGGCCGGGGACGCGGTGGTCGTCGTACTGCACGACCTGGGGCTCGCGGCGGCGTACGCGCATCGGGTCGCGATCCTGTGCGCCGGGAAAGTCGCGGCGCACGGGCCGCCCGCCGAGGTGTTCTCCGAGCGGCTGCTGTCGGAGGTCTACGACCAGCCCGTCGAAGTGCTTTCGCACCCTCGGACGGGAGCACTGTTGGTGACCCCTCGACGCAATCTTTGACTTTCCTTTGACTTCTCTATGGGATCAATTTTGGCCACTTAGGTAATCCTTATCTGCGTTAGGCGAGCCTCACCTTCCCATATGTGAGGCCCGTCACGCACACTTTCCGGCCACCTCCTGGAGCCTTCATGCGCGCCGCCAGACTCTCCGTCACCACCGCCATCGCCGCCGTGGCGGCGCTGACCGCCGTCACGGGATGCACCGAGAAGGGCAGTTCCGCGGGCGGTGACCGGGTCGTCAACGTGACCTCCACGGACGACAAGTGCGAGGTGTCGAAGAAGGAGTTCCCGGCCGGGCACATCGAACTCGCCATCGAGAACAAGGGGTCCAAGGTCACCGAGGTCTACGTCCTCTTCCCGGACGACCGCATCGTCACCGAGCGCGAGAACATAGGCCCCGGCACCAAGCAGACCGTCACCGCCGAGGTGAAGGCCGGCGACTACACGATCGCCTGCAAGCCCGGCATGAAGGGCGACGGCATCCGGCAGGCCGTCAAGGCCACCGGCGGCGGCGCGGCCGCCAAGCGGGACCCGCGCCTCGACAAGGCCGTCGCCGCCTACCGCGAGTACGCGCAGGCGCAGGCCGACGAGACGCTGCCGCTCGCCGAGACCTTCGCCAAGGCCGTCAAGGACGGCGACCTCGACGCCGCGAAGAAGGCGTACGCCCCCTCCCGTATGGGCTGGGAGCGCACCGAGCCGGTCGCCGAGTCCTTCGGCGACATCGACCCGAAGGTCGACTTCCGCGAGGACGGTCTGGAGCCCGGCCAGAAGTGGACCGGCTGGCACCGGCTGGAGAAGGCCCTCTGGCAGGACAAGAAGATCGGCGCCGAGGAGAAGACCCTCGCCGACCAGCTGATCACCGACCTGAAGGACTGGCAGAACCGGGTCGGCAAGGCACCGATCACGCCGACCTCCATGGCCAACGGCGCCAAGGAGCTCCTCGACGAGGTCGCCACCGGCAAGGTCACCGGCGAGGAGGAGCGCTACTCGCACACCGACCTGGTCGACTTCAAGGCCAACGTCGAGGGCGCGGAGAAGGCGTACGCGCTGCTGAAGCCGGTCGCCAAGGAGAACGAGCCGGCGCTGGTCACCGAGCTCGACAAGCAGTTCGCGGCGCTGAACACGCTGCTGGACAAGTACCGCGCGGACAAGTCGTCGTACGACTTCACCTCGTACGACAAGGTCGGCGACGCCGACCGCAAGGAGCTCTCGGACGGTGTCAACTCCCTCGCGGAGCCGCTGTCCAAGCTCGCCGCCGCCGTCGTCGTGAAGTAGGGGCTGGGTCATGACGGAATCAACGGAATCGGCTGAGGGCACCACCTCCCGTCGTGCGCTGATCGGCTGGGGCGGTGCCGGGCTCGCGCTCGGTGCCGTCGCGGCCGGCGGTGCCGTGGCGATGACCCGTACGGGCAACGACGTGGATCCGGCCGCCGCCGCGACGGGCGCCGCGATCCCCTTCCACGGCGACCGGCAGGCGGGCATCGCCACGCCGGTGCAGGACCGGCTGCACTTCGCCGCGTTCGACGTGAAGACCGACGACCGCGCCGAGTTCGTGCAGATGCTGAAGGACTGGACGGCCGCCGCGCGCCGGATGACCGCCGGGCACGCGGTCGGCGAGGGCGCGTACGGCGGTCTGGCGGAGGCGCCGCCGGACGACACCGGTGAGGCGCTGGGGCTGAAGCCGTCGCGGCTGACCCTCACCATCGGGTTCGGCCCGTCGCTGTTCGAGAAGTTCGACCTCGCCGAGCAGCGGCCCGAGGCGCTCGCCGAGCTGCCGCACTTCTCCGGCGACAACCTCGACAAGAACCGCAGCGGCGGCGACCTGTGCGTCCAGGCCTGCGCGGACGACCCGCAGGTCGCCGTGCACGCGATCCGCAACCTGGCCCGCATCGGCTTCGGCAAGGTCGTCATCAAGTGGTCCCAGCTGGGCTTCGGGAAGACCTCCTCGACCACGCCCGAGGAGCAGACCCCGCGCAACCTCATGGGCTTCAAGGACGGCACCCGCAACATCGCGGGCACCGAGACCGACCGGCTGAAGAAGTTCGTGTGGGTCGGCGAGAAGGACGGGCCCCAGTGGATGGCCGGCGGCTCCTACCTCGTCGCCCGGCGCATCCGGATGCACATCGAGACGTGGGACCGCACCTCCCTCCAGGAGCAGGAGGACATCATCGGCCGCGACAAGGGCGAGGGCGCCCCGGTCGGCAAGGCCAAGGAGCGTGACAAGCCGTTCCTGAAGGCGATGCTGCCCGACGCGCACGTCCGGCTCGCGCACCCCGAGTCCAACGACGGGGCGACGATCCTGCGCCGCGGCTACTCCTTCACCGACGGCACCGACGGCCTGGGCCGCCTGGACGCGGGCCTGTTCTTCCTGGCCTACCAGCGCGACCCGCGCACCGGGTTCATCCGGATCCAGCGCAATCTGGCCATCGACTCGCTCAACGAGTACATCCAGCACGTGGGTTCGGCGCTCTTCGCGGTCCCGCCCGGCGTCCGCGACAAGGACGACTGGTGGGGCAGCACGCTGTTCGGGAAGGGGGCGTAAGGGCCCGTGTTCTCCAATTACCTGATCGGACTGCGCGAGGGCCTGGAGGCGTCCCTCGTCGTCTGCATCCTCATCGCCTACCTGGTGAAGACGGACCGCAAGGACGCCCTCAAACCCATCTGGATCGGCATCGGCGTCGCGGTCGCCCTCGCGCTCGGCTTCGGCTGCGCGCTCGAATTCGGCTCGCAGGAGCTGACGTTCGAGGCACAGGAGGCGCTCGGCGGGTCCCTGTCGATCCTCGCCGTCGGCCTGGTGACGTGGATGGTGTTCTGGATGCGGCGCACCGCCCGGCATCTGAAGACCGAGCTGCACGGCAAGCTGGACGCGGCCCTGCAGATGGGCACGGGCGCGCTGGTGGCGACCGCGTTCCTGGCGGTGGGCCGGGAGGGCCTGGAGACGGCCCTGTTCGTCTGGGCGTCGGTCCGCGCGGCCGGTGACGGCAGCCCGCGCCCGCTGGTCGGCGTCGCCCTCGGCATCGCCACGGCGATCGTGCTGGGCTGGCTCTTCTACCGGGGCGCCCTGCGTATCAACCTCTCCAAATTCTTCACCTGGACCGGCGGCATGCTGGTCGTCGTGGCGGCCGGCGTGCTGGCGTACGGCGTCCACGATCTGCAGGAAGCCCGCTGGGTACCGGGCCTGAAGACGCTGGCCTTCGACATCAGCGACACCATCGATCCGTCGAGTTGGTACGGCACTCTGCTGAAGGGTGTCTTCAACTTCCAGCCCGATCCGACCGTCCTCCAGGTCACGGTGTGGCTGCTGTACCTGATCCCGACGCTCGCGCTGTTCCTGGCCCCGGTAGGGTTCGCCTCCGGGAAGGGGAAGGTGAAGGCACCTGATGAGCAGGGAACGCGGCCCTCGAAAGCTCCGCAGGCTTGACCGGAGCGCACTGATAGCGGCATCCGTGACCGCTTTGTCGTTGACGGCGAGCGGTTGCGTGGTGGTCCACGGGGAGCGGGAGATCCTCCCCTCGGCCACCAGGGCGGAGGCCGCCAAGGCACTCCAGCAGTTCACAGCCGCGTACAACAAGGCGGACAAGGCGTACGACAGCTCCCTGGACGCCGACCATGTCACCGGCGCCCTGAGTGACATCGACGGTGCCCGGCTGAAGGCGGGCAAGGCGATCAGCCCCAGCGGCAACCCGTCGCACACCCCGCTGAAGCTGTCGGACGTCAAGTACACGATCCCGAAGAAGGCGGGCTGGCCACGCTGGTTCATCGCCGACGCGGCCGCCAACAAGTACGGCAGCGCGCGCTGGATCTTCGTGTTCACCCGGGGCGCCATGGCCGAGCCGTGGGAGGCGACGTATCTGACGCTGGTGGCCCCCGGCGACCTGCCCAAGTTCAAGACCGACAAGGACGGCTGGGCCGAGGCCGTCCCCGCGAACTCGACCGAACTGGCCGTGCCGCCGGAGGGCTTGAGCAAGGCGTACGCCGGCTACCTCAAGGACGGCAAGGGTGCCTTCGCGCCCGGCCGCCACACCAGCGAGTGGCGTGCCGACCGGGAGAAGGACGCCAAGCGGCCGGGCCGGGTCAGCCAGTTCATCGACGAGCCGCTGACCGAGGGCGACTACGCCCCGCTGGCGCTGCGCACCACGGACGGCGACGCGCTGGTGTTCTTCACCACGCGCTACTACGAGAAGCAGACGGCCTACGCGGGCACCAACATCCCCTCGCCGGGCAAGGGTGTGGAGGCGCTGACGACGGGCGAGATCAAGCAGTCGCTCACGATGGAGATCATCTCCAACGAGGTGGCACTGGACCCGAAGGGCGCCGGGAAGGTACAGGTCATCGGCCGCACCCAGGGCTTGACGTCGGCGAAGGGCGAGTAGCGGGTCCTGGATGGGGCGGTCGGGCAACGCCCCCGAAGGGGCGCGGGGCTGCATTGAATATGCGGCTCCGCCGCGTGGGCGCGACCAGCCACGACGGCGCCGCAGACGAACGACGGCGTATCCCGGCTCTCCCCGCGGAGCGATCAGTGACGCAGGGGCCAGGCCGCGGGAACGTGGTCGGGCTCCTCGTCGGCGTGGCGGGCGCAGGCGTCGGTGAGGGTTTCCAGCAGGCTCAGCGGGTCGGGCAGCGGGTGTTCGAGTCCGCGTACCCAGTGCACGGTCTGTCCGTCGCCGGGCAGTTGGGCGGGCGGTACGAGGACGTACGACCCGCGGCAGTGCCAGCGCAGTCCCGGGTGCTCGTCCATGGTCTCGGGGTGGCAGTCCAGCTCACAGGGCCACCACTCGTCCTCGTCCTCGGGGGTACCGCGGGTGAGGGTGAAGAACAGCAGCCGGCCGTCGTCGCTCTCGGCGACCGGGCCGACCTCGATCTCCGCGCCGAGCAGCCGCTCCAGCGCCTCGCGCCCGGCCTCCAGCGGTACGTCGAGGACGTCGTGGACCATGCCGGTGGCGGTGATGAAGTTGGCCTGGGGCTGGTGGCGGGCCCAGCGCTCGATCTGGGCGCGGTCGGTGGTGGACTGCGTCTGCCAGGCGAAGGACACCGGGTGCCGGGCGGGCGTGGGGCAGCCGACGCGGTCGCAGGAGCAGCGGTAGCCGGGGGCGGGGTGGGCGGCGGGCGAGAGCGGCAGGCCCGCTCCGGCGGCGGCCAGCAGCAGGGCCTCACGACCGCCGCTGTCCGCGGCGGCCTCCTTCGGGCGGCGTCCACGCAGCCACTGGGAGAGTTTGCCCTGCAGGCCGGTCCGGCCGCCCAACTCCGCGCTCATCTATCGCCTCGCCTCGCTGTCGTGCGGAACAGCATGCCCTATGGTCCCACCATCGTGCGCCTCGGGGGGCCGTAGCGGACAACCGGGCCAGGTGGGGCGAGGTGTACACAGCACCGCGATCAGGGGTAATGGGCAGCTTTGGCGTGATTTACGCCCCTACTGAGTGCGCGGTGCGATGCCGTGGAGTGCGTACTCGACGAGGGTGTCCGTGTATTCGTACGAGATGGGGCCCGTGTACTGGAGCCAGCGCTGGGCGAGGGGCGAGACCCAGAGTTCGAGGGCGATGCGCGGGTCGATCTCCTGGCGGACCTGGCCGGCCTTCTGGGCGGCGCGCACCCGGTCGACGTACAGCTGGAGCGAGGGTGCGAGGAGCTTGGCCGTGAAGACTCGGCCGACCTCCTCGTTGACCACGCCCTCGGCGGCCAGGGCGCGGGACGGGATCTCGAAGCGGGGGTCCTTGAGCTGGTCGACGGTGAGGCGCAGTACGGCTTTGAGGTCGGCCGCGAGGTCGCCGGTGTCCGGGATGGCGAACTCGTACTCCGGGCCCGCGTCCCGGGACGCCTGCTCGCTCAGGTCGAGGAAGGCCTCCAGCAGGACGTCCGCCTTCGACGACCACCAGCGGTAGATCGTCTGCTTGCCGACGCCGGCGCGGGCGGCGATGCCCTCGATGGTGGTCCTGGGGTAGCCGACCTCCCCGACGAGGGCGAGGGCGGCGTCGTAGATGGCGCGACGGGACTTCTCGCTGCGGCGGCTGGAGTTGGGCTCGGACTGGGCGGACTTCTGGGCTGCCATGGCTCGATTTTATCAGGTTGACAAGACGGAGCGTCTCGCCGGACTCTGGAGAGGTTCGGTTCGAGACGGCACGTCTCGTTCCCTTGGCTGATGACGAGAGGAGCTCACCATGGCCCGGAGCGGAGCCGGAAAGATGCTGGGAGTCGGCGGGACGCGGCGGAACCTCGGCCGCAACGCGCTGCGCGGCGGCGGACGAGGTGACCGGATCGGCGGTGGGACGGACCCCACGGCACAGAAACGGGAGCTGCTGCGCAAGCTCCAGGAGAGGCACGCCGAGGAGTCGGCCTAGTCGGACTCCGGCGGCCAGGCGTCGCCCCAGTCCGCGTCGCGGGCCGCCTTGTAGAGGTCGCCGTGGCGTTTGGTGACCGTGG
>JABFVM010000328.1 GCA_013362785.1 Streptomyces sp.
CCTCGACCCGCGCTCCCGGCACAACATGTGGCAGATCATCCGCGAACTCGTCACGGGCGACGGCGTCACCGTCTTCCTCACCACCCAGTACCTGGAGGAGGCCGACGAACTCGCCGACCGCATCGCCGTGCTCAACGGCGGCAGGATCGCGGCCGAGGGCACCGCCGAGGAACTGAAGCGGATCGTCCCCGGCGGACACGTACGGCTCCGCTTCACCGACCCGGCCGCCTACCGGAGCGCCGCCGCCGCACTCACCGACGTCTCCCCGGACGACGAAGCCCTCGCCCTGCAGATCCCGAGCGGCGGCAGCCAGCGCGAGCTGCGCGCCGTCCTCGACCGGCTGGACTCGGCCGGCATCGAGGCGGACGAGCTGACCGTGCACACCCCCGACCTCGACGACGTCTTCTTCGCCCTGACCGACGGCGCCACCGACATCCCAACCCAGCCCAAGCAGCCGAACCAGCCGAACCAGCCGACCCAGTCCAACTACTCCAACTACTCCAAGGAGACCGCCCGATGAGCTCGCTCTCCCTCGCCGTACGCGACTGCTCCACGATGCTGCGCCGCAACCTCCTGCACGCCCGGCGCTACCCGTCCCTCACCCTGAACCTGCTGCTCACGCCGATCATGTTGCTGCTGCTCTTCGTCTACATCTTCGGCGACACCATGAGCGCGGGCATCGGCGGCGGCGGTCCGGACCGCTCCGTGTACATCGCCTACATCGTCCCGGGCCTGCTGCTGATGACCATCGGCTCCACGACGATCGGCACCGCGGTCTCCGTCTCCAACGACATGAGCGAGGGCATCATCGCCCGCTTCCGCACGATGGCGATCCACCGTGGCTCCGTGATCGTCGGACACGTCATCGGCAGCGTGCTGCAGTCGATCGTCAGCGTGGTCCTCGTCGGCGCCGTCGGCGTGGCCATCGGCTTCCGCTCCACCGACGCGACCGTCCTGGAGTGGCTCGCGGCCTTCGGACTGCTCGTGCTCTTCGCCACGGCGCTCACCTGGATCGCCGTCGGCATGGGCCTGGTCAGCCCGAACGCCGAGGCCGCCGGCAACAACGCGATGCCCCTGATCCTGCTGCCGCTGCTGTCCAGCGCCTTCGTTCCGCTCGCCTCGATGCCGGGCTGGTTCCGGCCGATCGCCGAGTACCAGCCGTTCACGCCGGCCATCGAGACCCTGCGCGGCCTGCTCCTCGGCACCGAGATCGGCCACAACGGCTGGCTCGCCATCGCCTGGTGCCTGGGCCTCACGGTCCTCGGTTACTTCTGGTCCACAGCAAGGTTCAACGACGACCCGAAGTAACCGCCATGACCACGCGGGCCACTCCCCCCCCGCAACCCGTCCCGCCCGTTCCTCCTGTCCCTCCCGTCCCGTTCCGCCCGAGGGCGGCGTACACCGACACCGCGTCGGAGTGCGCCGCCCTCTTCGTGTGCCGCCCGCTGGCTGGTGACCGGTGGCGTCTAGTAACGCAGCGCCCGCGCCACCTCCGCCTTCACCTCTCCGCTCAGGTCGCGTGTGCTGCGGGCCGTGGCATTGGCCGTCTTGTTCGCGGCCACGCCCGACACGGTCACCACCGCCGCGTCGAGGAGATTGCCGTCCTCGTCCTTGAAGTTGACCTGGACGGTGAAGGACTTCGTCGAGTCGGTCGTGTTCTCGGCCGTGACCTGCACCGTCGAACGGCCGTCGGAGTCGGTCTTGGTGTCGCCGAGCCGTACGGCGTCCTTGGCGTCGATGCCGCCCTTGATCTCGTCCAGTTGGCGGCCGGCCTCCGCTGTCGCCGAGGCGTAGGCCGACGCCGCCTTGCTGGCCACCGAGGAGGGGGTGTCGTCGTCCGAGCAGGAGGTCAGGGGGGTGACGAGGGCCAGGGTGGCGGCCGTCAGGAGGACGGCGGTGCTGCTCCGCCGTGTACGGGGACCGGGCATGGGGGCTCCAAGGGGTGGTTCCGGTCTCTTCAGTGAAGGGCGGCGCGCCCGTCACCGCATTCCGGGCGTCACCCGATCGGTCCTTCCCCCGTGGTGACCGCCCTCGGCCGAACCCATCGTCGTACCGACCGCAGAACCGGAGAAGTGGGGTACGGCAGCTATGAGCCAGCAACAGCCGCAGCCGCAATCGGCGTCGCCGTCACCATCACAGATATCGCAGATGTCACAGATGTCGCATGCGAGCGATGCGGCCCACGCCGGTCCCACCCCCGCTGGACAGCAGCCCGCCGTCCCCGCCGTGCCCGGCTGGGTCACCGGCGGACTCGTCTTCGCCGGTGCGTTGATGCTGGTGAACGGGCTGCTGGCCATCCTCCAGGGCATCTCCGCGATCGCCGAGGACGACGTGTACGGCCGTGTCGGCGACTACGTCTTCGAGATGAGCCTGACCGGCTGGGGCTGGACCCTGCTGGTCCTCGGCGTCGTCGTGGCCGCCGTCGGTTTCGGCATCCTCAAGGGCGCCTGGTGGGCGCGCATCACCGGCATCTTCGTGGCGGCGATGAGCATGGTGCTGCACTTCCTGTTCCTGCCGTACGCGCCGGTGTGGTCGGTGATCATGGTGGGCGTCGACTTCTTCGTCATCCTGGCCCTGGCCACGGCACCGGACATGTCTGGGACGCATCGCACCTCAGGCCCCGGCTCAGCCGTGACCTAGGCCGCCGCCGCCGAAGGAACCGCTCTTGCCGGGGAGCCAGCGCCTGCGGTGCTGGTCGTCGCTGCGCTTGCTGCCCGCGTGGTGCAGCTCGTGCGGCAGGAGCCGTTCCTTGCCGTGTGCGTGCGGCACTTCGTCCGGCTCCCTGATCTCCCGGACCTCGTGGACCGGGCCGGTGTCGGGAAGATGTGGCTGCTCGTCGGCCGTGGGCCGGGGCAGCTCTCGATCACGGACCCGCATGCCGAACTGCACGGCCCAGACCAGTGCGCCGGCGATGAACAGGCCACCCACGAAGGCGGCGATCACGTTGAGTACTTCACTCGACGAGGCCGCTAGTACAAACGTCGCCGTACCCATGCCCCAATTATCACCGAAACGGACGAATAAGCTCCTGGGCGGGAGCAGGGAAGCGCACGGCCGCTTGTTTTCGCGGGTCTACGCGCGTTCGTCCAGCTCGGTCGATTCCGTCGATTCCGTCGGTTCTCTTGGTTCCGTCGGTTCTCTTGGTCCCGTCGGTTCCGGCAGCTCCGTGAACAGCGTCAGCTGGAGCGCGCCGGGTGCTTCCAGGCGTGAGTTCAGGGAGTTCCAGGGGGTGCGGGTCGGCCCCGCGATGACCTCGGCTCCGGCGGACGCCAGCCTCGCCGTGGTGGCCGTGGAGTCGTCCACCTGGAAGGCGACCCGGATATGGCCCGCCACCCGTCGGCCGACCTCGACCTCGTCGATGAACTCCGCGTGGTTCGGGTCCGTCAGCTCCAGCGTGGCCCTGCCCGCTTCGAGGATGGTGACCCGGCCGTCGGGGGACGAGAACGCGGCGCGCTCCGGGAGGCCCAGCTCGTCCCGGTAGAAGCGCAGGGCTTCGTCGTAATCGGCCGCGGTGACCACCAGACGGAGCTCGTGCACGCGTGCGTGGGGTGGTGCGGGGGGTCGTGCTGGGGGTTCGGCCCGTCCTGCCTCGGACATGTGCGGCCCTCCTCGGTTCGGTCGCTCATCGACGGTCGTGACTCATGAACCTCATGAACCCGGCCACTTGGATCAGGATTCCCGAACGGCACGCCCCGCCACCTCGGCCGTTCGGCCGAGCCGCGCCCCCACGTGAGCCCCCGACCCCGGCCGTTCGGCCGAAGCGGACCCGGGGTGCGTGCCGCGACAGTGGACGGCATCCACCCCCGCCCCAGGAGTACGCCCATGTCGTCCA
>JABFVM010000503.1 GCA_013362785.1 Streptomyces sp.
TCCATCAGCTCAGCAGTCCCGTCCGGATCGGTTCGGCGTCGTGAGCCGCGTGCGGGTGTACGTGGTCGTGGCCGGGCAGCGCGTGCTGGCCGACGGCCTTCGGGGGCGGGCCGTCGTGCAGGACACAGCCGTCGCGCAGGACGACCGCCCGGTCGATCAGGGGCTCCAGAGGGCCAAGTTCGTGCAGCACCAGCAGGACCGTCGCACCGGCCGCGACCTGCTCCCTGAGCGTGCGCGCCAGCACCTCCTGGCTGCCCAGGTCCACGCCCGCCATCGGCTCGTCCATGATCAGCAGTTCCGGAGCGGAGGCCAGGGCGCGGGCGATCAGCACCCGCTGGTGCTGGCCGCCGGACAGGGCGTCCACCGAGTCCTTCGCCCGGTCCGCCATGCCGACCAGGTCCAGGGCGTGCCGTACGGCGGCGCGGTCGGCCTTGCGGAAGACGCCGAAGCGGGTGCGGGAGAGGCGGCCCGAGGAGACGACCTCGGTGACCGTGGCCGGGACGCCGCCCGCGGCGGTGGTGCGCTGCGGGACGTAGCCCACGCGATGCCAGTCGCGGAACCGGCGCCGGTCCGTGCCGAACAGCTCGATCTCGCCGGCGCTGACCGGCACCTGGCCGATGACGCTGCGCACGGCCGTCGACTTGCCCGAGCCGTTGGCGCCGAGCAGCGCGACGACCTCACCGCGGTGCACGGTGAGGTCGATGCCCCGCAGGACGGGGCGCGAGCCCAGCTCGGCGCGTACGCCGCGCAGTGCGATGACGGGCTCGGTCATGCCGTCCTCCATAGGTCGATCACTTGGCGCCCAGAGCGGTCCGGAGCGCCTTGAGGTTGGACTCCATGACCTGGAAGTAGTCGGCGCCCCTGGACTTGTCCGTGATGCCCTCAAGCGGGTCGAGGACGTCGGTCTTCAGGCCGGAGTCGGCGGCGATGGTCTTCGCGGTCTTGTCGCTGACGAGCGTCTCGTAGAAGACGGTGGTGACGCCGTCGGCCTTGGCCATCTTCTCAAGATCCTTGACCCGCGCGGCGCTGGGATCGGACTCGGGGTCCAGACCCGCGATGGCCTCCTCGGTCAGGCCGTAGCGCTCGGCGAGGTAGCCGAAGGCGGCGTGCGTGGTGATGAAGACCTTGGAGCCGGTCTTGGCCAGGCCGTCCTTGAACTGGGTGTTGAGCCCGTCGAGCCTCTTGACCAGGGCCTCGGTGTTCTTCTTGTAGTCGGCCGCGTGGTCGGGATCCGCCTTTTCGAAGGCCGCTCCGACGCCCTTGGCGACCTCGGCGTACTTCACCGGGTCGAGCCAGATGTGGGGGTCCTTGCCGCCCTCCTCGTCGTGGCCGTGCTCCTCGTCGTGCTCGGCCGCGTGCCCGCCGACCTCGCTGCCGTGCTGCTCCAGGGAGGTCAGGTCGGCGGCGTCGATCTTCGTCTTCAGTCCCGACTGCTCGACGGCCTCGTCGACGGACGGCTGCAGGCCCTTGAGGAAGAGGGCGGCGTCGGACTCCTCGATCTGCCCCCGCTGCTGCGCGCTGACCTCCAGGTCGTGCGGCTCCTGGCCGGGCTCGGTCAGACTGGTGACCTTCACATGGTCGCCGCCTATCTGCTCGGCGAGGAAGGCCAGCGGGTAGAACGACGCCATGACGTCGAACTTCTCCGTGTTGCCGGCGGCCGCGCTGTCCGAGGAGCAGGCGGAGAGGGAGCCGATGCCGAGTGCGGTGACGGCCGCGAGGGCGATCCCGGATATGTGCGGTCGTCGTACGTTCATGACAGTCATTTTCAGCAAAAGTGGAAACGATTGTCAACAAGCATGATGGGCTGCCCACAGAGGGCGACCGATTTGGTTGAGGGGGATGCCCCGCCGGTACCCTGAAGCATTCGCTGTGAAGCGCCTCGCTTCGTCGCCCGTCGTCGTAATGAAGAGAGCACCGTGGCCGCCGACAAGATCGACACCATCGTCAGCCTGAGCAAGCGCCGTGGCTTCGTATTCCCCTGCAGTGAGATCTACGGCGGTCAGCGTGCCGCCTGGGACTACGGGCCGCTGGGTGTCGAGCTCAAGGAGAACCTCAAGCGCCAGTGGTGGCGCTACATGGTGACGTCGCGCGAGGACGTGGTCGGAATCGACTCGTCCGTGATCCTTGCCCCCGACGTCTGGGTGGCCTCCGGTCACGTCGCCACTTTCACCGACCCGCTCACCGAGTGCACCTCCTGCCACAAGCGGTTCCGCGCGGACCACCTTGAGGAGGCGTACGAGGCCAAGAAGGGCCACCTCCCGGAGAACGGCCTCGCGGATCTGAACTGCCCGAACTGCGGCAACAAGGGCCAGTTCACCGAGCCCAAGCAGTTCTCGGGTCTTCTCTCCACCCACCTCGGCCCGACCCAGGACTCCGGCTCGATCGCGTACCTGCGCCCCGAGACCGCGCAGGGCATCTTCACCAACTTCGCCCAGGTGCACGTCGCTTCGCGCAAGAAGCCGCCGTTCGGCATCGCGCAGATGGGCAAGTCCTTCCGCAACGAGATCACGCCCGGCAACTTCATCTTCCGCACCCGCGAGTTCGAGCAGATGGAGATGGAGTTCTTCGTCAAGCCGGGCGAGGACGAGAAGTGGCAGGAGTACTGGATGGAGCAGCGCTGGAACTGGTACACCGGCCTGGGCCTGCGCGAGGAGAACATGCGGTGGTACGAGCACCCGAAGGAGAAGCTCTCCCACTACTCCAAGCGCACCGCTGACATCGAGTACCGCTTCCAGTTCGGCGGCAACGAGTGGGGCGAGCTGGAGGGTGTCGCCAACCGCACCGACTACGACCTCGGTGCCCACTCCAAGGCCTCCGGCCAGGACCTCTCCTACTTCGACCAGGAGGCCGGCGAGCGCTGGACGCCGTACGTCATCGAGCCCGCGGCCGGTGTCGGCCGCGCGATGCTGGCGTTCCTGCTCGACGCCTACGTCGAGGACGAGGCGCCGAACGCCAAGGGCAAGATGGAGAAGCGCACGGTGCTGCGTCTCGACCACCGTCTGGCCCCGGTGAAGGTGGCCGTGCTCCCGCTGTCGCGGAACGCTGAGCTGTCCCCGAAGGCCAAGGGCCTCGCGCAGACCCTCCGCCAGAACTGGAACATCGAGTTCGACGACGCCGGTGCCATCGGCCGCCGCTACCGTCGCCAGGACGAGATCGGTACGCCGTACTGCGTGACCGTCGACTTCGACACGCTGGACGACAACGCCGTGACGGTGCGCGAGCGTGACTCGATGAAGCAAGAGCGCGTGTCGCTGGACCAGATCGAGGGCTACCTCGCCAGCCGGCTGATCGGCGCCTGAGGGATCCGCTGAGCACGGGATCCACTGAGAACGGGTTCAGCTGAAACCCCGGTTTCGTTACGGACGCAACAGACGTAATGAAACCGGGGTTTCGCCCATCCTGGGCGGCGCATACGGCTCCGAAGGGGAGGCATGCGCGGCCCGCCGGGGGCCACGCGTCTCTTTGACAACCTCGACCGGCCCGGCGTTGTGCTCCCGCTTGGCAGGGTGAGCGGCCTCAAGGGCGACACCACGGCAACTCCGGCTATGCGGTCACCGGTTCACGAGTCCTGCGGGTCGATCTGCTCACCGGGAAGGTGACGGTCACTGGCGGCTTCCCGTAACCGTCGCTCACAGGTCCAGGTCGGCGTAGAGCGCGGCGTGGTCGGAGGCCGAGTCGATCTTCGACGTCACCTCGTCGAAGCGCTTGACGTCCGGGAGCGGCGGGTCCCAGAAGATTCCCCGCTGCTCCAGGGCGACGTGCTGTACCCGGTGCCACAGCTGGGGCGGGAGCAGCAGGTAGTCGAGCTTGTCCCGCGGCTTGTCGCCCTTTCCGTGCGTGCCGGGTCCTCCTCGGTAGGAGGAGTGGCTCATCACGTCGCGCAGGCCGGTGTCGAGCAGGACGTCGAGCGGTTCGCTCTCCAGGTCGTCGTTGAGGTCTCCGGCGACCACGACGTACGGGGTGCGCTCCCGGGCGGCCTCGTAGATCTCCGCGAGCCGCTTGGCCTGGGCCAGGCGCAGTGCCGGGTCGTCGTTGAACTTGCTCTTGAGGTGGTTGCCGAGAACGACCAGGGGCGTGCCGTTGAGCTCGATCTCGAACTCGGGGCAGTCCCGGCTGAACAGGTGCTCGCCGGGACGCTCCGGGTCGGGGTCGAAGAGGTGGGACCGGATGGAGGTGATGGGGTGCCGGCTGAGGATCCCGACGTCGATGCCGCGGCTGTCGTTGCCATCGATCAGCATGTTGAAGGGGTACTGCCGCTTGCCGAGCACGCCGGCCAGGATCTGCTGGTTGAAGCGGTCCAGGGTCAGCCGGTCCTCGACCTCCACCATGAGCAGGATGTCCGCATCGACGGCGTCGACGACCCGGCCGCTGTTCCGCACCGCCTCCGTGTCGAGTTCCTCCCGCACGAGTTCGGCCCAGCCGGCCCACGCGCCACGGCCCGCGGCGCCGACCTCCCAGGAGCCGGCCTCCTTGAACAGACTGGAGTACTTTCCCGGGCGGGTCTGGTTGATGTAGATCGGCGGGGGGTTGTCCGGGTCCCAGGTGTGGGCGCGGTACTTCTTCACCAGCGCGGAGATCCGTGTCTTGTCCTCCGCGTCGTAGGTCGTCAGGTTCAGCAGCGAGACCAAGGTGCTGAAGTCGGCGAGGACCTCGTTCCGCTTCGTCACATCCGGCAGGTTGAAGGCCTTGGGGCGACGGAAGAGGCTCTGCGCGTTGAAGGTGGCGATACGAACGATCATGGCAGCCTCCCGCGGGCGGCGTATGACACCGCGCGGCCGACGGCAGGCGCCGCCGAAGTGACTGCTCGCCGACAACTCCCATTCTCCGAGGGGGTGGGAAGGGTGTCCAACGGAGCCGAACCGGCCCAGCGGCCCGGTCGCCGATTGGTCCAGCAGCCGGGCCGCCGATTGGCCCTGTATCCCGGTACGCGGCGGCACGAGGGTGGCGGGCATGAGCATCGCCTTCCTCCTCACCACCCTCGTCGTGGTCGCCACCCCCGGCACCGGCGTCGTCTACACCCTGGCGGCCGGCCTCTCCCGCGGCCGTCGCGCGAGCGTCGTCGCCGCCTTCGCCTGCACGCTCGGGATCGTGCCGCACATGCTGGCCACGGTCACCGGGGTGGCCGCGCTGCTGCACGCGAGTGCGGCCGCGTTCCAGATCCTGAAGTACGCCGGTGTCGCGTACCTCCTCTACATGGCGTGGTCCACGCTGAAGGACAAGGAGGCCATCGCGGTGGACGACGATGCGGCACCGCTCTCCTCGGGCCGTGTGATCGTGCGGGGCGTGCTGATCAACATCCTCAACCCGAAGCTGACGATGTTCTTCTTCGCCTTCCTGCCCCAGTTCGTGGACCCGTCCGAGCCGAACGCCCTGCCGCGCATGCTGGCGCTCAGCGGCGTGTTCATGGCGGCGACGTTCGCGGTCTTCGCGGCCTACGGCATCCTCGCCGCCTCCGTCCGCAGCCACGTCACCTCCCGGCCCCGGGTGATGACATGGCTGCGGCGGACCTTCGCGGGATCGTTCGTGGCGCTGGGCGCGAAGCTGGCGGTCACCGCGCGGTGAGCCTCAACGGCCCTGCAGTGCCTTCACGTTGTCGCCGAAGGTCCAGTTCTTCGAGCCGTCCCAGTTGATCGACCAGGTCATCAGGCCCTTGAGGGAGGTGCCGTAGTGGCGCCAGGCCTGGGCGACCAGGGACGGGGGCATGTGGCCGCCGCCCGCGCCGGGCTGGGCGGGGAGGCCCGGGACCTGTTTGTCGTACGGGACCTTGATCGTCGTGCCCTGGATGGTCAGGCCCTTGTTCAGGCAGTCCGTCTGGGCCACGAAGCCCTCCACCGTGCCGGCGGAGTAGGAGTCGCCGGAGCAGCCGTACATGCTGCCGTTGTAGTACTGCATGTTCAGCCACCACAGGCGGCCGTTGTCGGCGTACTTCTTGATGACGGGGAGGTACGCGCCCCAGATCGAGCCGTAGGTGACGCTGCCGCCGGTGACGTAGGCCGTCTCCGGGGCCATGGTCAGACCGAAGTTCGACGGCATCCGCGCCAGGATTCCGTCGATGATGCGGATCAGGTTGGCCTGGGACGTGGAGAGCTGGGTGATGGTGCCGCTGCCGGTCAGGCCCGTCTCGATGTCTATGTCGATGCCGTCGAAGTTGTATTTCTTCAGGATCGGGACGATCGTCTCCACGAACCGGTCCGCCACGGCGGTCGAGTTGAGGTCGATGCCGGCCGCCGCGCCGCCGATCGACAGCAGGATCGTGCTGCCCGCCGCCTTCGCCGCGCACATCTCCGCGGGCGTGGCCACCTTCACCCCGCTGTCCATGCCGTTCTCCCAGAGGGCGGTGCCGTCGGAGCGGATGACCGGGAACGCCGCGTTGATCACGTTGTAGCCGTGGGCCGCGATACGGGAGTCGGTGATCGGGGTCCAGCCGAAGGGCGGGTGGACGCCGTTGGCGGCGCCGTCCCAGTTCTCCCAGTAGCCCTGGAGGACCTTGCCGGCGGGCCTGGACTTCACGGCGCAGGTGTCGGCCGCCGAGGCGGTGGCCGCGACGGGCAGCTGGGCGAGACAGGCGGTCGTCAGAGCGGTGGCGAGCAGGCGCAGGGCGCGGTGGAGCATGCGGGGCCTCCCGGTGGGGGTCGGTGAGGTGGAGGGCGGTGGGGGTCTGTCGTAGGCATGACAGTGCTCGTGGTTCAGACCTTTCGTCAATAGGTCTGGACCATTTTGGTTCCATGCGGCTCTCGCGTTCGTGACATGTATGGGATGACAGATATTGAAATCTGTCATCTGTTCGGGCATGGTGGAGGCCATGACGATGCAAACCCGCACCCTCGGAACCACCGGCCCCCAGGTCTCCGCCCTCGGCCTCGGCTGCATGGGCATGTCCGGCATGTATGGCGCGGCGGACCGCGCCGAGTCCATCGCCACCATCCACGCCGCCCTGGAAGCCGGCGTGACCCTGCTCGACACCGGTGACCTGTACGGCATGGGCCACAACGAACTGCTGATCGCCGAGGCACTGCGCACCGCCCCGGCCGCCCTGCGTGAGAACGCGCTGACCAGCGTGAAGTTCGGCGCCCAGCGCGGCCCGGACGGCGAATGGCTCGGCTACGACGCGCGCCCGGCCGCCGTGAAGACCTGGGCCGCCTACTCCCTCCAGCGCCTCGGCGTCGACCACATCGACGTCTACCGCCCCGCCCGGCTCGACCCTGACGTGCCGATCGAGGAGACCGTCGGCGCGATCGCGGAACTCGTCGAGAAGGGGTACGTCCGCCACATCGGGCTCAGCGAGGTCGGCGCGGAGACCATCCGCCGGGCCGCCGCCACCGCCCCGATCGCCGACCTCCAGATCGAGTACTCGCTCATCTCCCGCGGCCCCGAGCGGGAGATCCTGCCCACGCTGCGCGAGCTGGGCATAGCCGTCACCGCGTACGGCGTGCTCTCCCGCGGGCTGATCTCCGGCCACGTCAGGGCCGGCCAGGGGTTCGCCGCGAACGACTTCCGCGCCCACTCGCCCCGCTTCCAGGGCGACAACCTCCAGCACAACCTGAACCTGGTCGAGGCGCTGCGGAAGATCGCCGAGCAGAAGGGCGTCTCCGTCGCCCAGACAGCCATCGCCTGGGTGCTGTCCCGCGGCGAGGACATCGTGCCGCTGGTCGGCGCCCGCACCCGCGAGCGGCTCGGCGAGGCGCTGGGCGCCCTGGACATGACTCTGGACGCGGACGACCTCGCCGCCATCGAGGCCGCCGTACCGGCGGACGCGGCGGCCGGCGAGCGGTACGCCCCCGCGCAGATGGCCATGCTCGACAGCGAACGCTGATCGCCGTGCCGGGTACCGTCTAGGACATGGCAGCGACCTCCCCGACCCTGACCGCCGAGCGCATCCTCGAAGTCACCGAGGAGGTGCTGCGCCGCCACGGCCCGGCCAAGGCCACCGTGGTGGACGTGGCCCGCGCGCTCGGCGTCAGCCATGGCAGCGTCTACCGGCACTTCCGGACGAAGGCCGCGCTGCGGGAGGCGGTGTCGAAGCGGTGGCTGGACCGCACGACGGGGGTGCTGGCGGAGATCGTCGCGGCGCCGGAGCCGGCGCCGGAGGCGCGGGTGCGCGAGTGGTTCGCGGCGCTGTTCGCGGCCAAGCGCCGCAAGGCGTTCGACGACCCGGAGCTCTTCGCCACGTACTCGGTGCTGGCCGCCGAGGCCGCCGAAACGGTCGTCAGCGAGCACCTGGCGGAGCTCACCGGCCAGCTGACCGACATCGTGCGCGCCGGCGTCGACGCGGGCGCCTTCACCGTCGAGGACCCGGCCACCACGGCCGGCGCACTGTTCGGGGCGACGGCCCGCTTCCACGACCCGAACTACGCCAGGACGTGGGAACAGCCGGGCGTGGAGCAGGACTTCGAGGCGCTCATGGACCTGCTGATGCGAGGGCTGCGCGCTCGCGACTGAACCTTGACCCGGCGGCCCGGACGGTACCGGCGGAGGCGCGTCGTCGGCGTCATCGGTCCGACTGCGCCTCCGCCGGGTCCACCGTCGCCTGGTGCGCCTCCGCCAGATGCTCCTCCGCCTTCAGCCAGGGCAGGAACTGGGCGCTCTGGCGCCAGCCGCAGGTGTCGCATCTGATCTGGCGCTGCGCGCCTTTGCGTTGCACCCGTACGACATGCTCCCGGCCGTGTTGGTCCCAGCGGCTCACCTTGCTTGTGTTGATCTCCAGCATGACGCCTCCAGCGTCCGAGGACATCGAGTCTCCTTGCGCAGCAAGGAGTGTGCAGCAAGACCAACATCAACAGGGGATCCGGCCCCCGAGTTGACCAACCTGTGCCAACACCCTCACAAGTCGCTCAGCCGATCGTGCGCGGCAGCCGCAGACTGAGCAGCCCCGTCAGCGCCACCCCGGCCAACTGGACCAGGAGCGTGGTCACCAGGGCGTCCCGCATGCCCAGCCCCGGGACCAGGGAGAGGAAGAGCGTGCCCAGCGTCGCCACGCCCAGGGCCAGCGACGACTGCTGGGTCGTGATCATCACCCCGCTGCCCACACCCGCCCGCGCCGCCGGCACCTCGGAGAGCACGATCCGGAAGACGACGGGGAGTTGAAGGGCCTGACCGGCACCGGCGACCGCCGCGCCCGGCAGCAGCTCGACGAGGCCCAGGTCCGGCCAGGAGCGCCAGGCCGCCAGCGCCATCAGGGCCACGCCCACCGCCTGGATCGCCGCACCGGCGGTCACCACCCGGGTGCCCCAACGGGCCACCAGACGCGGGCCCGCCAGCGAGACGAAGAAGAACACCACCGCCATGGGCGCCAGCGCCAGCCCCGCCGCGACCGGGCCGCGGCCCGCGCCCTGCTGCAACGCCACCGCGATCACGAACATGAACCCGCTGAAGCCGATCGAGAACGGCACGATCATCACCAGACCGCGGCGCAGGGACGGCAGCGCGAACAGGCTCGGCGGCACGAGCGGCGTACGGCCCCGACGGTCCGCCCTGCGCTCCACCGCGTAGAACGCCGCCGCCACGAACGGGAACGCCGCCAGCGACAGCCACGTCCACAACGGCCAGCCCGCCGCCCGGCCCTCGGTGAGCGGGGCCAGGAGCGTGAGGAGGGCCGCGGCGAGCAGGACCGTGCCGGGGCCGTCGATCGGCTCCGGGTGCTGCGAGCGGGTCTCCGGGACCGCGCGGGCGGCGAGGAAGAGGCCGACGAGGACGACGGGCACGTTCACCAGGAACACCGAGCGCCAGCCGGTGCCCCAGACGTCCGCCGCGACCAGGACGCCGCCGAGGATCTGCCCGGCGACCATCGACAGTCCGGCCGTGGCGCCGTAGAGGCCCATGGCCTTGGCGCGGCGTGGGCCGCTGGTGGCCGCCTGGATGGTGGCGAGCACCTGCGGCAGCATCGCCGCCGACGCCGCGCCCTGCGCGACCCGCGCCGCGACGAGCGCCCACGCGCTGGGCGCCAGCCCGCACGCCAGCGAGGTCAGCCCGAAGGCCGCCATGCCGCCGAGGAAGAGCCGCCGCCGGCCGAACAGGTCGCCGAGCCGCCCGCCGAGGACGAGGAGCACGGCGTACGCCAACCCGTAACCGGCGACGACGAGTTCGAGCATGGTCTCGCTCGCCGCGAGGTCGTGGCCGATGGCGGGCAGGGCGACGTTGACGATGAAGAAGTCGATGAGAGGGAGTGCGGCTGCCAGGAGCACCGTGAAGAGGCCCAGGCCGCCGAGCGAGGGTGGGGCCGGGGTGGCCCGGGGCTTGTGTGCAGTGATGGTTTCGGTCACGGTTACGAGCCTGCGGGCGCTCCGAGACTGGTACCAGAGTGTCCTTATCCTGGTAGCAGAAGCACCTGGAAACAGGGTTCGGGTGAGGGCAGGCTGGAGGCATGACGACGATGGCCCAGGAGACGACGGCGACCGCAGAAGGTTCACGATCCACGGCCGCGTCGGAGATCCGGCGCCATGAACTCGCCGCCTTCCTGCGTCACCGCCGCGAGCACATCGCCCCCGAGCAGGTCGGCCTCCCGCGCGGCCGCCGACGCCGCACTCCCGGCCTGCGCCGCGAGGAGGTCGCCCAGCTCGCCGCGGTCGGCGTCACCTGGTACACGTGGCTGGAGCAGGCCCGTGACATCCAGGTCTCGGTCCAGGTCCTCGACGCCCTCGCCCGCACGCTGATGCTCGACCCCAGCGAGCGGTCCCACCTCTTCCAGCTGGCCGGCGCGGTGGACCCGACCCCGGCTACGACCTGCCCGTCGGTGACGCCCGCCCTGCGGGCCGTACTGGAGCAGCTGGAGCCCTATCCGGCCTGTCTGCAGAACAGCCGGTACGACATCCTCGCCTACAACCGCACCTACGGAATGCTGCTGTGCGACCTGGACGCGGTGCCGCCCGAGGACCGCAACTGCATGATCCTGTCCTACACGCACGACGAATGGCGTTCCTCGATCGTGCACCTGGAGCAGACCCAGCGTCTGATGGCCGCCCGCTTCCGCGCGAGCATGGCCGGCCATCTCGCCGAGCCCGCCTGGAAGATGCTCCTCAAGCGCCTGCGCACCGAGTCACCCCAGTTCTGCGAGGCATGGGACCGACACGAGGTGGTGGCCCACCGGACGAAGAGGAAGGAGTTCCTCAACCGCCACGTCGGCCGCATCCTGGTCGACCACACGGACCTGTGGCTGAGCCCGGAGGTGGGCCCGCGGATGGTGACGTATGTACCGGCGGACGAGGAGTCGCGAGAACGTCTTGAGAAGCTGCACGCAATTTCCCTAAAGGGGCGCGGGGAACTGCGCGCCCAGCCCCCACAGGCCGGCAGCCGCCGAACTACGCACTGACCCGAGACGCCTCGCGCACCTCACCTGACTCCAACCGCTCAGCCGCCCGCTCGGCAGTCCCCCGTGCCCACCCCCCACTGGTCACCAGCCCCACGACCAGCACCACCAACCCACACCCGGCGACAATCCACCACGCAGGCCGGGCGGCAGCCACGAACGCCGTCCGATACGACGCCGCCCCCACCCCCGAAGCCAGCACCGCCCCGACCACGGCCACCCCCAGCGTCTGCCCCAACTGACGACTCGTGGAGGCGACGGCCGCCGCGACCCCCGCCTGCGCCCGCGGCATCCCGGACACCGCCGTGTTGGTGATGGGCGCGTTGACGAACCCGAACCCGAGGCCGAACAGCACATACCCGAGGACCAGCGTGACGTTCCCGGTCTCCGCCTCGAACGCGGCGAACAGCACACCGCACGCCGTCATCGACACCCCCGCGACCAGCAGCGGAAGCCGAGGCCCCCGGTTGCCGACCACGCGTCCCGCGAGCGGCGCGCAGACGAAGCACAGCGCGGCCATCGGCAGCATCCACACACCCGCGTGCAGGGCGTCGAGCCCCCGCACGTTCTGCAGATACAGCGTGGACAGGAACAGGAAGCCGCCCAGCGCGGCGAACGCGCTGATCGCGATCACCGTGGCCCCGCTGAACGGCGCCGAACGGAAGAACCGCAGGTCGATCAGGGGCTCGGCGCGGCGGGGTTCGTAGACGAGGAGCGCGGTCAGGGCGGTCAGGGCGATGCCGCCGAAGACGAGGATCTCGGCGGCCGAAGCGGTGGGCGCCGCGATGATCGCGTACGTCAGCGAGCCGAACAGCGCGATGACCAGCACCTGGCCGACCGGGTCGGGCCGGCGGGCCTTCGCCGCCCGGGACTCGGGGACGTAGCGGAGGGTGAGGAGCAGGGCGGCGAGCCCCACCGGGAGGTTGACCCAGAAGATCGACCGCCAGCCGACCGACTCCACCAGCAGACCGCCGACCAGCGGGCCCGCGGCCATCGAGATGCCGACCACCGCGCCCCACACACCGATCGCCCGAGCCCGCTCCCGAGGGTCCGTGAAGGTGTTGGTGATGATCGACATCGCGACCGGGTTGAGCATCGAACCGCCCACCGCCTGGACCATGCGGAAGGCGATCAGCGCGTCGAGGTCGGGGGCGAGGGAGCACAGGACCGAGCCGACGGTGAAGACGACCAGGCCCGCCATGAAGACGCGTTTGCGGCCGATCCGGTCCGCCGTGCTGCCGGCCAGCATCAGCAGCGAGGCGAGGACCAGGGTGTACGCGTCGATCGTCCACTGCAGCCCCGACGTGCTCGCGCCGAGGTCGCGCTGGAGGGCGGGGAGGGCGACGTTGAGGACGGTGTTGTCCAGGCTCACGATCAGCAGACTCATACAGCAGATCGCGAGGACCAGTAGTCGGCGGCGTGGGCTGAGCTCCGGCATCCTTGAATAGTACGCCTAACTAATGAATTTCGTCGCACCGCGTCCGGTACGTGAGAATGGGTGGATGCCGACGACCGTCCCGCCCGCCGCCCCGCCCCTGAGGATCGGCCCGCACACCGTCCAGCCGCCCGTCGTCCTGGCCCCCATGGCCGGGATCACCAACGCGCCCTTCCGCACCTTGTGCAGGGAGTTCAGTGAGGGCAAGGGGCTGTTCGTCAGCGAGATGATCACGACCCGTGCCCTGGTCGAGCGCAACGAGAAGACCATGCAGCTGATCCACTTCGACGCGAGCGAGAAGCCGCGGTCGATCCAGCTGTACGGGGTCGACCCGGCGACGGTCGGCAAAGCCGTGCGCATGATCGCCGAGGAGGGCCTGGCCGATCACATCGACCTGAACTTCGGGTGCCCGGTGCCGAAGGTCACGCGCAAGGGCGGCGGCTCCGCGCTGCCGTTCAAGCGGAACCTGCTGCGGGCGATCCTGCGGGAGGCGGTCAGCGGGGCGGGCGAGCTGCCCGTCACGATGAAGATGCGCAAGGGCATCGACGACGATCACATCACCTACCTCGACGCGGGCCGGATCGCGGTCGAGGAGGGCGTCACGGCGATCGCGCTGCACGGGCGGACTGCTGCTCAGCACTACGGGGGCACGGCCGACTGGGACGCCATCGCGCGGCTGAAGGAGCACGTGCCGGAGATCCCGGTGCTCGGCAACGGGGACATCTGGTCGGCCGAGGACGCCGTGCGGATGGTGCGCGAGACCGGGTGCGACGGGGTGGTCGTCGGTCGTGGGTGCCTGGGGCGGCCGTGGCTGTTCTCGGACCTGGTGGCGGTGTTCGAGGGGCGGGCACAGGACATCGCACGGCCCGTCCTGCGCGAGGTCGCCGATGTCATGGTCCGGCATGCCACGCTGCTCGGCGAGTGGATCGGCGACGAGGCGCGGGGCGTCATCGACTTCCGCAAGCATGTCGCCTGGTATCTGAAGGGCTTCGCGGTCGGCTCGGAGATGCGCAAGCGGTTGGCCATTACGTCGTCGCTGGCCGAACTCCGTTCCGGGCTGGACGAGTTGGACCTCGACCAGCCGTGGCCGACCGGCGCCGACGGGCCCCGTGGCCGTACGTCCGGCAACAACCGGGTGGTGCTGCCGGACGGCTGGCTGAAGGACCCGTACGACTGCGCGGGTGTCGGCGAGGACGCGGAGCTGGACACCTCCGGGGGCTGACGGGTCTGCTTCGGTGGGCTGCTCCGATGGGCTCGGCTACTTCGACGGGTTCGGTGTGGAGCCGTACGCCGTCAGGAAGCGGTCCCGGAAGGAGCTCATCTTCCACACCGGGGCCTTGGCCGCGGGCTGGAGGCCGTCCGTCCAGTTCCAGTCGGAGATCTTGTCCAGCACCTTCGGGTCCTTGGCGACGATCGAGATCGGGACGTCCCGGCTGGCCTTGGTGCCGCTGACGCGGGACATCGGCTGGTGGTCGCCGAGGAAGACCAGGACGGTGTCGTCGGTGCCGTAGCGCTCCAGCCACTGGGTGAGGCTGGTCACCGAGTACGAGATCGACTTGCCGTACTCCTGCTTGGAGCGGGTGGAGTCGGAGATGATGTCCGCCGGCTTCGTGCCCGCCTGCTGGATGGGCCGGAAGAGGGAGCCGTCGCCCAGGTCGTCCCAGTCGACCATCTTCGGGATCGGCGCCCAGGGCTGGTGGCTGGAGGTCAGGATGATCTCCGACATCAGGGGCTTGTCGTGCTTCTTGCCGTGCACCTGGCGCTGGAAGGCTTCGAGGGCGTACTGGTCGGGCATGGTCGACCAGCTGAACTTCGGTCCCTGGTAGCCGAGTTGGAAGGCGTTGTAGACCTTGTCGAGGCCGTAGTAGCTCTGCTCCGGCCAGGCCTTCTGGACGCCGGGCATGACGCCGACCGTGTCCCAGTCGCCGGTCTTCTGGAAGACCTTGGTGAGGCTGAGGTGGTCGCTGGCCATGACGGTGCGGTAGCGCTGCTGGTTGTCGATCCACAGGCCCGAGAGGGTGGTGGAGTGGCCCAGCCAGCTGCTGCCGCCGTAGGTCGCCGACGTCAGCCAGCCGCTCTTCGCGTGGTAGCCGGCCTTCGCGAGGGCCTTGGTGGAGGTGTCGAGGGTGCCGGTGACGCCCGGGGCGATCTCCGGGTCCTCGATCGCGCTGCGGCCGTAGCTCTCGATGAAGGTGAAGACGACGTCCTTGCCGCGCAGGTCGGGGACCAGTTGGGCGGGGGGTGTGTTGCCGAAGGTGTCGGTCTTCGCGTCCTTCGCGAACGCCGCCTCGTCGCGAAGGGTGTCCATCGCGCGGCGGGCGTGGACCTTGAGGACGCCGGCGGTGTGGTCCGCGGCGATCGGCACGCCGGCTATCTGCAGGCCGAACGCCGTGCAGGTGATCCATACGGTGCCGGCGATGAGGGCGCCCCTGGAGGCGTCGGCCTTGTGGTGGGCGAGGAGGTTGGCTATGCGTACGGTGGCCAGGGCGACGAGGGCTATGAGGGCTACGACCAGGATGACGAGGCCGATGGTGAGCAGGACCGTGGTCGTGCCGCCGAGGGAGTCCTTCATGTACGACTGGGCGTCGTCGAGGAGTTCCCAGTCCAGGACGATGTTGAAGTGGCGGCCCAGGAACTCGTTGTAGCCCATGTCGAGGAGGTTCAGGGCGGTCAGGGCGCCCAGGGCCGCGCCGGAGGTCGCTGCGGTGATCAGGCGGGGGCGGCGGGGGAGGGTGAGGAGTACGGCGGCTCCGATGACGGCCTCTGCGGGGAGGCGCAGGAACTCCGTGGGTTTGAGGTTGCCGAGGGTGTTCGGCATTTGCAGGCAGACGTGGATCAGGACGGCGGCGAGGGCGGTCAGGGTCCAGCGGAGGTACGGGGACGCCGACGCCGGTCGCCTTTCGGGCTCGGCTTCGCCGTCGCCCTCGTTGTTCCCACCCGCACCACCCGTGTCACTTTCGTCGTCGGGTGCGGGTGGCCCCTGTGGGGCGTCCCCGCCGTCGGCGGCTGCGGGATCGTCGTTGTCGGGTGCGGGACCGTCGCTAGCGACTGCGGGATCGTCGGTGGCGGCTGCGGGCACGACCTCTGAGGCTGCGGCTTCGGGTTCCGGCGTGTCCGGCGGCGTTGTCGTCGTGGCGCTCGTGGGTGTCTCGTCGGCCAAGTCATCGTTCTTCTTTGGCAGTTGACGTAGGCGAGTGAAGACAGGCACCCGAAGGTCCTTCCGTGCGAGGCCCCGGTGGAGTGGTGCGGCGGGCCTCGCTGGGGAGGTGGCGGGTCCG
>JABFVM010000318.1 GCA_013362785.1 Streptomyces sp.
CCGTGAACGGCATCCTCTGCTGCTACCTGGGGCTGTCCGCGTTCATCGTGACGCTGGGCATGCTGACCGCCGTACGGGGACTGGCGCAGCAGCTCTTTCCGCTGCCGCTGAGCGGTTTCGGGTCCGGGTTCGCCTGGCTGGGCGGGTCGCGGATCGCCGGGGTCGACGCGCCGGTGCTCATCGCGGTGCTCGTGCTCGTGGCGGGCGCCGTGTTCCTGGCGCTCACCCCGGCCGGACGGCATGTCTTCGCCATCGGCGTCAACCGGGAGGCCGCCCATCTCTCCGGCATCGATGTGCGCCGTACGCCGTTCGCGCTGTTCGTCGTCACGGGCGTAGCCGCCGCTCTCGCCGGGGCCGTCAAGGCGTCGGTGCTGGACAGTGCCGTCGCCGGGACCTCGGGCGCCGGATTCGAACTGACCGTGCTGACCGCCGTCCTGCTCGGCGGGGTCGCGCTCACGGGCGGTTCGGGCTCGGTCTTCGGAGTGCTCCTCGGCGTGCTCTTCCTCGGCTGTCTGCAGAACGGCCTCACCCTGCTGAGCGTCCCCACGTTCTGGCAGCAGATGGCCCAGGGCACCGCCCTGGTGGCGGGCGCGGCACCGCGTACTTCGGCCCCCGGACCACTCGCTGACCGCCACGTCCCACCCGTCTGACACCACAGTCCTCGAACCCGTACGGCCCCGACCCCTCAGGCCCGATCCCCCCACACCACTCCGAGAAAGGCCTCGCGTGAGCGACAGCGCCCCCACCCTCATCCTGACCGGCGGTCAGGTCCTCACCGTCGACGCCGGTTTCACGGTCGCCGAAGGCGTGGCCGTGCGCGGCCGCGAGATCGTCGCCGTCGGCGGCGACACCAAGATGCGTGCCCTGGCCGGACCCGGCACCCGGGTCGTCGAGCTCGGCGGCCGGACGGTGCTGCCCGGCATCAACGACTCGCATCTGCACGGGGCGGCGTACGGCCTGGCCAGGCCGCCCTTCGCGCTGGACGTCGGCCATCCGTCGGTGCGGTCGATCGCGGACGTCGCGGCGGTCGTGGAGCGGGCGGTACGGGAAGCCCACCCCGGTGAGTGGATCGTCGGGCTCGGCTGGGACGCCGGATACCTCGCAGAGTGTCTGGCCGATCCGCGGCGCTTCCCGCACCGCCGGGACCTGGACGCGGTGGCGCCGGACAACCCGGTCTGTCTGACCGACTTCTCGCAGCACATGGTGTGGGCCAACAGCGCGGCCCTGCGCCTGTGCGGCATCGACGCGGACAGTACGGCTCCGCCCGGCGGTGTCGTCGACCGCGACGCCGACGGGGAGCCCACCGGCATCCTGCGGGAGGCGGCCGGAAAGCTCGTGCAGGCCGCACTCCCGTCCCCCACCGTCGCCCAGCGCCGCCAGGCCATCCGGGCCGTGGTCCGGGAGCTGCACACGCGCGGCATCACCAGCTACACCGAGCCGGGTCTGGGCCCCGGCGGCACGGAAACCCTGTTCGGCGGGCTGAGCACCGACAACTGGACCGCGTACGCCGAACTCGCCGAGGACGGTGAACTCGACGCCCGGGTCAGCGTGTTGCTGCTGCCCGCTCCCATGGGCGGCTCGGCCAACGACGTACGCAAGGGGCTGGCCGAGCTGTGCAGGCCGGAGTCGGCCGACCCCCGGGTGCTGCGGGCGATCGGCGTGAAGATCTTCGCCGACGGGGTGCCGCCGAACCGTACGGCCTGGATGCGCGAGCCCTACGCCGACGGCGGCCACGGCGCGCTGTGTGTGCACGGCACCACGCCCGCGCTCCAGGTCACCGAGCTGCGCGAGATGATCCGGCTCGCGCACGAGGCCGGCTTCCAGCTGGGCGTGCATGTCACCGGGGACCGGGCCATCGACACCGTCGTGGACGCCTTCGTCGCCGCGAACGCGGCCGCGCCCCGCCCGGACGCCCGGCACTACGTCATCCACGGCGACTTCATCGGCACCGACGGCCTCGCCCAGCTCGCCGCACACGGCTACGGAGTCAACATGAACCCGGCCATCAAGTGGACGATCTCCGACCTGATGGACGAGGTCATCGGCGCCGAACGCTCCGCGTACCAGTGGCCGGTGCGCTCCGCCGTCGACGCCGGAGTCGCGGTCTGCGCCAGCTCCGACGCACCGATCACCGCGCCCGACTGGCGGCAGGGCGTGGCCGCGATGATGCTGCGGGAGTCCAAGGCGAGTGGCCGGCAGAGCGGGCCGGAGCAGTGCGTGGACCTGGCCGAGGCGCTGCGCGCGTACACGGTCAACCCGGCCCGGCAGGACTTCGCCGAGGAGTGGAAGGGGTCCGTCGAGGTCGGCAAGACCGCCGACCTCTGCGTCCTGGACCGTCCGCTCCTGGACCTGGATCCGCACGCGATCACGGACGCCGAGGTGGTGATGACGGTGTTCGACGGGCGGATCGTGTACGAGAGCTGAGGGTGGGGCCGGGCTCCCGTGCACACACGACCCGCCCGCTCATCCATGGCCCTGCCCGGTGAACGCCGCTACCGTGATCGACCGGCTTCCCGGACGGGCGAAGGAGTTGAGGGTGGGCGCAGACCGGTCGACGGCCGTGTTGGTGACGGGCGGCAGTGGGTTCGTCGGCAGTCATCTGGTGAAACGGCTGCTGGAGCGCGGCTACCCGGTCCACGCCACCGTGCGGAGCACGGCGGCCACGGCCAAACTGCGGCCACTGCGGGCGATGCAGGAGGCGCATCCCGGTCAACTGTCGCTGTTCGAGGCGGACTTGCTGGCCGAGGGCTCCTTCGACGAGGCGATGAGCGGGTGCCGGACGGTGTTCCATGTGGCGTCGCCGTTCCGTATGCCGGAGAAGATCAAGGACGGCCGTCGGGAGATGGTCGACCCGGCCCTGCTCGGCACCCGCAACGTGCTGGCGGCGATCGAGCGGACGCCCACGGTGGAAAGGCTCGTCCTCACCTCCACCGTGGGCGCGATCTTCGGCGACTACGCGGACGTCCTGGCCATGGACGACTGCGTGCTCTCGGAGCGGTACTTCAACACCACCAGCACGGTGGAGAACAACCCGTACCACTACGCCAAGACGGTCGCGGAGCGGGCCGCCTGGAACGCGGAGGCGGCACAGGGCCGCTGGCGGATGGTGTCGGTCAACCCCGGCCTGATCCTGGGCCCCTCCCTCACCCCCGCCTCGGAGTCCGGCAGCCTGTTCCTGCTGGAGGAGCTGTTCAAGGGCTACTTCTTCTACGGCGCCCCCGACTTCAGCTTCACCACGGTCGACGTGCGCGAGGTGGCCGACGCGCACATCGCGGCGGCGGAGAACCCGGACGCGACCGGCCGTTACATCCTCGCCGCTCCGACGATGACGTCCTTCCACGAGATGTCCCGCATCATCCGCAGCCGCCGTCCCCGCGACCTCCGCCTGCCGCGCACCGCGCTCCCGCACTGGCCGGTACGCGTCCTGGGACCGGCCTTCGGGCTGACCCAGGACTACATCCGGGGGCATCTCGGCATCCGCTTCCCGGTCGACAACAGCCGGAGCGTGAGCGAACTCGGCATCACCTACCGCCCGATCGAGCGGACGGTCCTGGATCACTACGAGGCGTGGCGGAGCCGACGCACCCCGCAGTGAGTCGGGCCCGCTTTCCGTCCCGAGCGTCGAAGGTCACAAAAACGTATCGGACATTTCACACGTCAACCTTCACGCGAGTCACACAAGTTGGCTAAGTTACGCCTCAGGCCGCACGACGACCTCCGGCGATCCCCGCCGGGACGCGCGGCCTCCGCCGAGTCCGGTGCGCCTGTACGGGCCACTGGAGCCGGGGACCCAACCGAACTTGGGGTGAATCGGCCC
>JABFVM010000191.1 GCA_013362785.1 Streptomyces sp.
CCGCTGCAGACCGGTGTCCCGTTGCCGCAGGTCACGTCCTTCGGCAAGTTCCTCGGCGGCTCGGCGACGAACGTCGCGGTCGCCGCGGCGCGGCTGGGACGGCGGACCGCGGTGATCACCCGCACCGGCGACGACCCCTTCGGCGCCTATCTGCACGAGGCCCTCCAGGGCTTCGGCGTCGACGACCGCTGGGTCACCCCGGTCCCCGGTCTGCCCACCCCGGTCACCTTCTGCGAGGTCTTCCCGCCGGACGACTTCCCGCTGTACTTCTACCGGCGGCCCAAGGCCCCGGACCTGGAGATCGACGCCCATGAGCTCGACCTCGACGCCATCCGCGACGCCCGCATCTTCTGGATCACCGGCACCGGCCTGAGCGAGGAGCCGAGCCGTACGGCGACGCTGGCGGCGCTCGCCCACCGCGCCAAGTCGGGCACGACGGTCTTCGACCTCGACTGGCGCCCCATGTTCTGGACGGACCCGGACGCCGCCCGCCCCTTCTACGCCGAGGCCCTCAAGCACACCACCGTCGCCGTCGGCAACCTCGACGAGGTGGAGGTCGCGACCGGCGTACGCGAGCCGCACGCCGCCGCCCGCGCACTCCTCGACGCCGGAGTCGAGGTCGCCGTCGTCAAGCAGGGCCCCAAGGGTGTCCTCGCCGTCAACAGCGCGGGCGACCAGGCCGAGGTCCCGCCGCTGCCCGTGAACGTCCTCAACGGCCTCGGCGCCGGTGACGCCTTCGGCGGCTCGCTCTGCCACGGGCTGCTCGAAGGCTGGGGCCTGGAGAAGATCATGCGGCACGCCAACGCGGCCGGCGCCATCGTCGCCTCCCGTCTGGAGTGCTCCTCCGCGATGCCGACACCGGACGAGATCGAGGCCGCGATCGCCGCGGGAGCCGTCACGGGAGCCGTCAAGTGAGCGTCGACATCGCGGAGCTCGTCCGCCTGCGCACCCAGCACCCCGAGGCGATCGCCGAGGCCGCCGCCCGCCGCGCCCGCCGACCCCTCCTCGGCGACTCCGGCCGGCTGATGATCGTCGCCGCCGACCACCCGGCCCGCGGCGCCCTCGGTGTCGGCGACCGCAGGCTCGCCATGGCCAACCGCGCCGACCTGCTCGAACGCCTCTGCCTGGCGCTGTCCCGCCCCGGCGTGGACGGCGTCCTCGCGACCGCCGACATCCTGGACGACCTGCTTCTCCTCGGCGCCCTCGACGGCAAGGTCGTCATGGGCTCGATGAACCGCGGCGGCCTCCAGGGCGCCGCCTTCGAACTCGACGACCGCTTCACCGGCCATCGCGCCGAGGACATCCAGCGCCTCGGTTTCGACGCCGGCAAGCTGCTGCTGCGCATCGACTACGACGACCCGGGCTCCCTCACCACCCTGGAGTCCACCGCCCGCGCCATCGACGACATGGCCGCGCGTCGGCTCCCGGTCTTCGTCGAGCCGTTCATCAGCCACCGCACCCCGGAGGGCAAGGTCAGGAACGACCTGTCCGCCGAGGCCGTCACCAGGTCCATCGCCATCGCCTCCGGCCTGGGCGGCACCTCCGCCTACACCTGGCTGAAGCTGCCGGTCACCGACAACCCCGACGACATGGCCGAGGTCATGGCGACGTCCACGCTGCCCGCCGTACTCCTTGGCGGCGAGGTCGGGGACGACCAGGAGAGGGCATACGAGAAGTGGCGCGGCGCGCTCCAACTGCCCACCGTGCGGGGCCTGGTGGTCGGCCGTTCGCTGCTGTACCCGGCGGACGGGGACGTTGCCGCCGCGGTGGACACTGCCGTAGGACTGCTGTGAGGTCCCCATGACCACGAGCCGTACGTTCCACCCACAGAACGCCTCCGGCGCGGGTAGCCGCTTTGCTTTGGCAGGAGCGAAGTGCGAGCGAAGACTCCCCGCCCGCTACGGCCCCGCGCCGGAGGTCCGTCGAGTCGCACGGGGAGGGGATCACCGATGACCTCGACGACGAGGCTCACGGTCGCACAGGCGCTCGTCCGCTTCCTGTCCGCCCAGTACACCGAGCGCGACGGCGTACGACAGCGCCTGATCGGCGCCACCTGGGGCATCTTCGGCCACGGCAACGTCGCCGGGATCGGCCAGGCGCTGATCGAGTACGCCGAGGTCATGCCGTACCACCAGGGCCGCAACGAGCAGTCGATGGTGCACGCGGCGGTCGGCTACGCCCGGCAGTCGGGCCGGCTGTCCACACACGCCGTGACCACCTCCATCGGCCCGGGCGCGACAAACCTCGTCACCGGCGCGGCCCTCGCCACCATCAACCACCTCCCGGTCCTGCTCCTCCCTGGCGACGCCTTCGCCACCCGCCCCGCCGACCCGGTCCTCCAGCAGCTCGAAGTGCCCTACGCGGGCGACATCAGCGTCAACGACTGCCTGCGCCCCGTGTCGAGGTACTTCGACCGGATCACCCGCCCCGAAGCCCTGATCCCCTCCGCGCTGAACGCCATGCGGGTGCTGACCGACCCCGTCGAGACCGGCGCCGTGACGCTCGCACTCCCGCAGGACGTGCAGGCCGAGGCGTACGACTGGCCGGACGAGCTCTTCGCCGAGCGCACCTGGGTGGTCCGCCGCCCGGGCGCCGATCCGACCGAACTCGCCGAGGCGGTACGGGCGATCAGGTCCGCCCGCCGGCCCCTGGTCGTCGCGGGCGGCGGCGTCCACCACAGCCGCGCCGAGGCGGCCCTCGCCGAGTTCGCGGAGGTCACCCGCATCCCGGTCGCCTCCACCCAGGCCGGCAAGGGCTCCCTGCGTTTCGACCACCCCCAGGACGTGGGCGGCGTCGGCCACACCGGCACCGCGACCGCCGACGAACTCGCCCGCACCGCCGACCTGGTGATCGGCGTGGGGACCAGGTACACCGACTTCACCACCGCCTCCGGCACCCTCTTCGCGGGCGAGGGAGTCCGCTTCCTCAACCTCAACATCGCGCCCTACGACGGCCACAAGCTCGCCGGGATGCCGCTGATCGCGGACGCCCGCAGCGGCCTGGCGGAGCTGACCGCGGCCCTGGACCTGCACGCCCACCGGGTCGCCGACAGCTATGTCACCGAGTACACCGAGGACAAGGAGCGCTGGGAGCAGCGCGTCGACGCCTGCTACGAGGCCGACGAGCCCGACGTACGGCCGACGCAGCCGCAGGTGCTCGGCGTCCTGGACGCCCTCGTCGACGAGTCGGACGTGATCATCAACGCGGCCGGCTCCCTCCCCGGCGACCTGCACAAACTGTGGCGGGCCCGCTCGCGCGACCAGTACCACCTGGAGTACGGCTACTCCTGCATGGGCTACGAGATCCCGGCCGCGATCGGCGTGAAGCTGGCCGCGCCCGAGCGCAACGTGTGGGCGCTGGTCGGGGACGGCACGTATCTGATGATGCCGACGGAGATCGTGACCGCCGTGCAGGAGGGCGTCGCGATCAAGGTGTTGCTGGTGCAGAACCACGGGTACGCGTCCATCGGCGGCCTGTCGGAGGAGACCGGCGCCGAGCGCTACGGGACGGCGTACCGCTATCGCGCGGACGACGGCACGTTCACCGGCGCCCCGCTCCCCGTCGACCTGGCCGCCAACGCGGCGAGCCTGGGTATGCGGGTGCTGCGGGCGAAGACCGTGAGCGATCTCCGCGAGGCGCTCGCCGAGGCCCGCGCGGCCGACACTCCCACATGTGTCTACGTCGAGACCCAAACGGCAGACACAGTGTCGGGCGCGCCGCCCGCACAGGCCTGGTGGGATGTTCCCGTGGCCGAGACCGCGACCCGACCGTCGGCGGTCAAGGCACGTGAGCTGTACGAACGGCACGTCTCG
>JABFVM010000357.1 GCA_013362785.1 Streptomyces sp.
CGACTCCGGCATCCCCGACTACCGCGGGCCGAACGGGCTGTGGCGGCGGGATCCTGAGGCCGAGAAGCTCGTGACGTACGAGTACTACATGGGCGATCCGGAGATCCGGCGGCGTTCGTGGCAGATGCGGCGCAAGAACCGGACGCTGAAGGCCGAGCCGAACGCGGCGCACCGGGCCGTCGCCGAACTGGAGAAGTCGGGCGTGCCGGTGCGGGTGATCACGCAGAACGTGGACGGGCTGCACCAGCTCGCCGGGATGCCCGCCCGCAAGGTGCTCGAACTGCACGGCAGCGTGCGGAGTGTGGTCTGTACGGGGTGTCATGCGCGCGGGCCGATGGAGGACGCCCTCGCTCGGGTCGAGGCCGGTGAGGAGGATCCGCCGTGTCTGGAGTGCGGCGGGATCCTGAAGTCGGCGACGGTGATGTTCGGCGAGCGGCTCGATCCGGTGGTCCTCGGTGAGGCGGTCTCGATCACCAAGGCGTGCCAGGTGTTCATCGCGGTCGGCACGAGTCTGCAGGTCCAGCCCGCCGCCGGACTGGCCGGTGTGGCCGCGGATCACGGAGCACGGCTGGTCATCGTCAACGCCGAGCCGACGCCGTACGACGAACTCGCCGACGAGGTCGTACGGGAGCCGATCGGAACCGCGCTGCCGAAGCTGCTCCGCCGACTCGGCACGTAGCCGATCGGCTAGGGGCGGATCCCGTCGCACGCGATCTGCAGGTGCCGGGGGCCGCGCAGGACGGCGTTCTGGCGGTACGGGGGCGGGTCCTGGAGCAGGCGTGGGTTTTCCAGTCTGCGGGCCAGCTCGGACAGGGCGTGCTGGGTCTCCAGTCGGGCGAGCGGTGCGCCGAAGCAGCTGTGGATGCCGCTGCCCAGGCCGAGGTGCTGGATGTCCGGGCGGTCCGGGTCGAAGCGGTCCGGGTCCGGGAAGCGTCGAGGGTCGCGGTTTCCCGATGCCAGGACCAGCCAGAGGGGGGCGCCCTTGGGAATGGTGACGCCGCGGACCTCGATGTCGGCGAGGGTGGTGCGCTGGGGCAGCAGCTGCACCGGGGGCTCGTAGCGCAGCAGTTCCTCGACGAGGGGCACGGCCAGCCGGGGATCGCGGCGCAGGCGTTCCAGGACGTCGGGGTGGCGCAGCAGGGTCAGCATGCCGTTGGTGATGAGGTTGACCGTGGTCTCGTGCCCCGCGATGAGCAGCAGTGCCGCGGTGCTGAGCAGCTCCATCGTGCTCATCGGGCCGTCGCCGCCCTTGGCCGTCGCGAGGTGGGAGAGCATGTCGTCGCCCGGGTTCCTGCGGCGTTCCTCGATCAGGCCTGCCAGGTACATGCCCAGTTGCATGCGGGCGTCATGCGTGACCTTACCCCGCTCGGCGGGGTCCGCGTCCGGGTCGGGGTCCAGGCTCGCGGCGAGGGTGTCCGCCCAGGTGTGGAAGCGCGCCTCGTCCTCGCGCGGCACGCCGAGCAGCCGGCAGATCACCGTCACCGGGAAGGGGTACGAGAACTGCTCCACCAGGTCGATACGGCCCGGGTCGCCGATGGAGTCGATGAGGCCGGAGACGATGTCGTGCAGCTCCGGGCGCATCCCGTCGATCCGGTGGGGAGAGTGCGGCGGGCCGAAGGGGCGGTTCGTCATCCGACGCATCCGGTCGTGTTCCGGCGGGTCGAGCTTGAGGAAGCCCGGCGGCAGGGCTCCCTCGCCCTCGGACGCCTCGGCCAGCGGGTCGGCGGCGTGCGAGGCGAGGTTGCGGGCGTCGGAGCTGATCCGGGGGTCGTGCAGGAGACTGCGGATCTCGTAGTAGGTGCTGACGACATAGGGCCCGCCGTCCTCGTGGTGGACCGGCGTCTTCCGCAGCTCCTCGTAGACCGGGTAAGGGTCGGCGCGGTTGGCGTAGTCCAAGATCTGATGCACCAGGGATTGCGTCATGGCGAGTCCTCAAGTCCTCAAGTCCTCGTGGCCGTTGGTCCTCGTGGCGTGGGTCCTCATGCCGTAGGTCCTCATGCCGTAGGTCCTCCTGCCGTAGGTCCTCATGGCCGTGCGGATCAGTGCGCCGGGGTGAACGTCATCCGGCGGTCGGCCGGTGAGTAGCCGCTGACGGTCACGGTGGGGCCGTGGGTGGGGACCGACGGGTCGGGGAAGTCGGCGTCGAGCGGCCGCTGTCCGTCCGGGCGCCGGTCGACCGTGGCGAACGGCGGCGGGAACGGCGCGGTGGACTCGATCAGCTCCTGGTAGAACGGCAGCCACCGGGCCTGGTCGAAGGCGACGGCGCCGATGACGCGCCCCTGGTAGCCGTAGACGCCGACGAACCGGTGTTCCTTGAGCGAGCCCTGCGCGACGAGGATCTCCGTCCCCAGCGACGGCACCCCGACCGACTTGATGTTGACTCCGAACTGCGCGGACCAGAAGGCCGGCACCTCCAGATGAGGCAGGCGGTCGGCGCTCTCGCTGAGCATGTTGTGCGCGGCGATACCGGCCTGGGTGACGGCGTTGCCCCAGTGCTCCAGGGACAGGAACTGGTAGCCGAACAGGGGGTGCGGGCAGCGCGCGACATCGCCGGCCGCGTAGACGTCGTCGGTCACGATGCCGCGGATGTCGAAGGCACGGCAGCCCGCGTCGCAGGCGATGCCGCGGGGCCCGGCGCCGAGTCCGGACCCGGCGAGCCACTCGGTGTTGCGGGTGGCGCCGAGCGAGACGACCACCACGTCGGTCTCCACGGTGGAGCCGTCGGACAGCCGCGCGGCACGCACCCGTCCCGCGGCGTCGCCTTCCAGCGCGGTCACCATGACCCCGCACCGCAGGTCCACCCCGTGCTCGCGCTGCATCTCGGCGGCGACCGCGCCGACCACCCCGCCGAGTGCGCCGACCAGGGGTGCCGCGCCGCGCTCCACGACGGTGACGGCGAGGCCCCGCTCACGGCAGGCGGAGGCGATCTCCGAGCCGGTGAACCCGGCCCCGATGACCAGGACCCGCCCGGGTTTCGCGTCGAGCCGGCGGGCGAGCGCGGCACTGTCGTCGCGGCCCCGCAGTACGAAGACGCCGTCGAGCTCCGCCTCGGCCTCGTGCGGCCACGGCCGCGCCCGTACTCCGGTGGCGATCAGCAGCCGGTCGTAGGGCACCTCGTCGCCGTCGGCCAGCCGCACCCGCCTGTCGGCCATGTCCAGGCCGGTGGCCGCGACGCCGAGCCGCCAGGTCGCCTCGACGGCCCGAAGCCGGGGCAGCGCGGTGCGCTCGGCCCTGGCCCTGCCCAGCAGCACCTGTTTGGACAGCGGGGGGCGGTCGTACGGCTCGTGGGGCTCGTCGCCGATCACGGTCAGTGACCCGGCGAAGCCCTTCTCCCGCAGGGCCTCCGCGGCCCGCAGGCCGGCCAGCGAGGCGCCTACGACGACGATGCGGCCCTCGCGCCTGAGCCGTTCCAGGGATCCGTCACCGGGCACCGGCCACCGCCTCGGCCGGTACGTCCCCGGCATCCGCGACATCCACCGCATCCACGAGGATCGCCTGGACGGGGCAGGCCGCGGCAGCCCGGGCGAGCTTCTCGCGCTGGGCCTCGTCGACGTCCGGGTCGTACAGCAGCCCCTCCTCACCGTGCATGGCGAAGACCTCCGGGGCGAGGAACGCGCACTGCGCATACCCCTGACAGCGGTTCAGATCGACGGCAATCCTGACCACGGGATCGGTCCTCTCCAAGGGCCCGGTCAACCCTCCTGCGACCACTCTCGGCCGCCGGACGGGCCGCGACGACGAGGAGGAGGCCGTTCGGGTGA
>JABFVM010000430.1 GCA_013362785.1 Streptomyces sp.
CCGGCCGCACGGTCCTCCTCGTCACGCACGTCACCCCGATCAAGACGTTCGTACGCCTCGCCCTGGGCGCCCCGCCCGAGTCCCTGTTCCGCATGGAACTCTCGGCGGCCTCCCTCTCGGCGATCGCGTACTACGCCGACGGCAACGCCAGCGTCCGCCTCGTCAACGACACCTCACACCTGCGCGCCTGAGCCCTTCAGCACACCTGCGCGACTGAGCCCCTCAGCACACCTGCTCGCCTGAGTGCTTCAGCCCGGCCGCCTCCCGCGCCAGCGCCTCGACCCGCGCCCAGTCCCGCGCCGCCACCGCGTCCGCCGGAAGCATCCAACTCCCGCCCACACAGCCGACGTTGGGGAGGGCGAGATAGTCGGGGGCCGACGCCGGGCCGATCCCGCCCGTCGGGCAGAAGCGGGCCTGTGGGAGCGGGCCGTACAACGACTTCAGGTACGCCGTACCGCCCGCCGCCTCCGCCGGGAAGAACTTCATCTCCCGCACCCCGCGCTCCAGCAGCGCCACCACCTCGGACGTGGTCGACACCCCCGGCAGATACGGCACCCCGGACGCGCGCATCGCATCCAGCAGTACGTCCGTCCAGCCGGGGCTCACCAGAAAGCGCGCCCCCGCCGTGACCGCGTCCGTCACCTGCTCCGGCGTGAGCACCGTGCCGGCTCCGACCACCGCGTCCGGCACCGCCTCCGCGATCGCCCGGATCGCCTCCAGCGCGGCCGGTGTCCGCAGCGTCACCTCGATCGCGGGCAGCCCGCCCTGGACCAGCGCCCGGGCCAGCGGTACGGCGTCGGAGGGGTCGTCGACCACCACGACGGGGACGACGGGCGCGAGATCCAGGACTGAGGTCATGGCCTCATCCTGCCCAGGGGTAGCACACTGCGCAAAGGTCGTTGCACATGTTGCAATTAGAGGGGGCGGGATGCGGCAGGGCGCGGTCAGTGCGGGACCGGGCTCAGTGGATCTCCGTCACCAGCACATCCAGCGTCCACGGCTTCCCGCCCTTCACCGGCGCCTCCACCTCCACCTCGTACCCGAGGTCCCGCAGCGCCTCCACCAGCTCGGCCGGGCCCTTCGGCGCGGCGCCCTCCGTCAGCAGGCTCCGTACGATCCGCCCCTTCGTCGCCTTGTTGAAGTGGCTGACGACCTTGCGGGTCGGCGCGTGCAGTACCCGTACCGACGCCGTCCGCCCGGCCACCTCGCCCTTCGGCTTCCACGCCGCCGTGTACGCCGACGACCGCAGATCCAGCACCAGCCCGTCCCCGGCCGCCTCGGGCAGCACGTCCGCCATCGGCGCCCGCCAGTGCGTGCCGAGCGCGCCGAGGCCGGGGAGCTTCACGCCCATCGAGCAGCGGTAGGAGGGGATCCTGTCGGTGACCCGGACGGCACCCCACAGCCCGGAGAAGACGAGCAGCGACCGGGCCGCCCGCCGCTTCGCCGCCGCGTCCAGTGACGCCAGGCCGAGGGCGTCGTAGAGCACCCCGGTGTAGATCTCCCCGGCCGGCCGCGCCCCCGCCGTCCGCAGCTCGGTGTTCTTGGCGACCTCGCCCCGCAGGCCCTCGCTCAGCCCGAGTACGTCGCGTGCCTTGTCCTCGTCACCGCCGCACAGCTCGACCAGTTCGCCGAGCACGGCCTCCCGGGCCTCGCTCAGCCCCGGCAGGGACAGCGACTCCAGCTTCAGCGGCGCACCCCGACCGGACGAGGCCTTGCCTTCGGAAGGCGGCAGCAGGACAAGCACACGTACTCCTTAGATCGAACTCCGCCACAGCGTACGGCGTGCCACCGGAAGACCCCGGCCCTACGCTCGTCGTATGCCCCGCCGCCACATCCGCGTGACCGGCGCCCCCGAGGCCCCCCTCCGGTCCGCCCTCACCGCGCTGCGTACCGAACTCGGCGTCTCGGGAGGCTTCCCGCCCGAGGTCCTCGCCGAGGCCGAGCGGACCGCGAAGGCTCCCGCCCTCCCCTCCCACGACGCCACCGACATCCCCTTCTTCACCGTCGACCCTCCCGCCTCCACCGACCTCGACCAGGCGATCCACCTGTCCCGGCAGGGCACCGGCTACCGCGTCCGGTACGCCATCGCGGACGTCGCCGCCTTCGTCGTACCGTCGGGCGCGCTCGACCGGGAGGCGCACCGGCGGGTGACCACCCTGTACTTCCCCGACGAGCGCGTCCCGCTCCACCCCGGGCTGCTGAGCGAGGGCGCCGCGAGCCTGCTCCCGGACCAGGACCGGCCGTCCGTGCTGTGGACGATCGACCTCGACGGGGACGGCCGTACCCTCGCCGTCGACGTCCGCCGCGCCCTGGTCCGCAGCCGGGCCAGGCTGGACTACGCGGGTGTGCAGCGGCGGATCGACGCGGGGACCGCCGAGGAGCCGCTGGCACTGCTGAAGGAGGTCGGGGAGGCGCGGGAGCGGCTGGAGGTGGAGCGGGGCGGGATCTCGCTGCGCGTCCCCGAGCAGGAGATCGTCGAGCACGACCGTGACCACACCTACGAACTCGCCTACCGCGCACCGCTCCCCGCCGACGGCTGGAACGCCCAGCTCTCCCTGCTGACCGGCATGGCCGCCGCCGACCTGATGCTGGCCCACGGCACCGGCATCCTGCGCACCCTCCCCGCCGCCCCCGACGGCGCGGTCGGCCGACTGCGCCGTACCGCACACGCCCTGCGCATCGAGTGGCCGCACCATGTCTCGTACGCCGAACTCGTCCGCTCCCTCGACCCGCACCGCCCGCACCACGCGGCGTTCCTCCTGGAGTGCACGACCCTGTTGCGCGGCGCGGGCTACACGGTGTTCCGGGACGGGGCGCTGCCCGACATCACCACCCACTCCGCCGTCGCCGCGCCCTACGCCCACTGCACCGCGCCCCTGCGCCGCCTCGCCGACCGGTACGCGTCCGAGATCTGCCTCGCGGCCGCCGCCGGTCGGGCCGTCCCCGACTGGGTGTCGGTCGCCCTCGACACGCTGCCCGCCCGGATGGCCGAGGGCACGCGGCGCGCGGGCACGGTCGAGCGGGAGTGCGTGGACATCGTGGAGGCGGCGCTGCTCAGGGACCGGGTGGGGGAGGTGTTCGACGGCTGGGTGGTGGAGGTCGAGGAGCGCCGACCCGCCGTCGGGACCGTGCAGTTGGAGTCCCCGGCGATCATCGGCCGGATCGAGGCCGGGCACGGGGACCGGCTGCCGCTGGGGGAGCGGCTGCGGGCCCGGCTCACACAGGCAGATCCGGGACCGGGTCCGGGAGCGGCGAAGGTGCGCTTCGAGCCTGCCTGATCGCCTTGATCTCCCTGACGAGGCCGTCGGCGTCGTCGGCGTGGAAGCGGACGAGACGGATGTGCCGACGGCGGCCCAGGAAGGTGAAGTGGGCGACGGGCTCGGCGAGTTCGAGCGTCACGGTGGTCTGCGCCCCGATGACGACGTCGAGCTCGCCGTCGGCCCGCTCATGAGTGGTGCGCAGCTCGCGGCGGACGTGCGCGATCTTCTCCAGCGGTATGCGCAGATCGACGTGCGCGGCACGCCGGACGCGCAGGAAGCCGCGGTCGAGGACGTGCGGTCGTACGACGGAGGCGGCGTGCATCCCGATGAGGAGCAGCAGGGTGTACACGTCCATCATGAACCACACCCGTTGCACGGCCGGGTGGTTCCGCAACAGCACGGACATCATGATCGACTCGATCACGATCACAAACCCGAATCCCAGCATCATCGTGCCCTGGCCGCGCGAGTACCCGAAGCCGGTGCCGCCGCCGATCCCGTGCCGGCGCCGGGCCGCCCACAACCAGATACTGGCGACGAGCCGCAATTCGTGCCGCAGGAGGGTGAGCGCGGTCCGCGTCATGGTCCGTACCCTTCCGTGAGGATCCGCAGCGTGCGGCGGATCGCCTCGGCCTGTGCCGGGGCGAAGTCGGCGTAGAAGGCGCGCAGGAAGCTGTTGTCGGGGTCGACCTCCACCGGCTCCGGCAGCAGGTCGCGGGGCAGACAGTCGGCGAGGGCACGGGCCGCCTCGTCCACGCGCGGGTCGGTGGGATCGGCGTCCGCGAGCTCGTCGAGCAGCGCGTAGGCGGCGAGAGCCCGCTCCTTGCCGCCCGGCCGGGCGAGCGCGTCCCCCAACGCACCCATGAGCTGCTCCCGGCCCTCGGGATCCGCCGTGGTCTCGATCAACGCGAGCATCTCGCGGTCCTTGGCGGCCATGGGGGAGTCGGAGACCTGGGCCATGTCCCGGAAGAGAGCCGCGAGCCGGGGCGAAACCGGCCCCTCGGTGGTCACCGCGCCCTCCGTCTCCAGCAACGCCCGCAACCGCTCACGCCGCTGCCGGATCGCCGCCTCCTGCCGGGCGAGATCCTCATCGAGCTCGCTCAGCACCTCGACGAGATCCTTCCCCGCGTCCTCGGCGAGCACGTCCCGCACCTCCGCGAGGCCCAGCCCCAGCTCGGTCAGCCGCCGGATCCGCGCCAGCACGACGGCATGCCGCAGCGTGTAGTCCCGGTATCCGTTGGGCCGCCGCTCGGGCTCGGGCAGCAGCCCCTGGTGGTGGTAGTGCCGCACGGTCCGCGTGGTGACGCCGACGGCGACGGCGAGTTCTCCGATTCGCATGGCATCAGTAGAAACGCTGACGTTGCGGCAGGGTCAAGCGAAGGCCTCCGGCGGCATGGAAACCGGACCGTCAGGTGTTACTCGGATCAGGTGTTACTCGGATCAGGTGTTGCTCCGACACGAGACAGTCCGACACGAGACAGTCCGATACGAGACAGTCCGATACGAGGCAGGGGGGTGCGATGTGGGTGAACAGGCGCGCTGGACCAGGGCGCGGCTCGGGCGGGGCGGGCCGCCGCTCGATCTGCTGACCGCACGGTTCGACCGGCATGTGTACGCCCCGCACGCCCATGACGAGTTCACGATCGGCGTCTGCGTCGGCGGCAGCGAGGTCATCGACTACCGCGGCGGCCGCATCCGTCCCGGCCCGGGCTCCATCGTCGTCCTGGCACCGGGAGAGATGCACACGGGCCGCCCGGCGGCCGCCGAGGGCTACGCCTACCGCGCCCTCTACGCCGGGACGCCGCTGCTGACCGACGGCACCCTCGGCACCGCCGCCCCGCACTTCCACGACCCCCTCCTCGACGACCCCGAACTGGCCACCGCCCTACGCCTCACGCACACCGAACTCGCCGCCTGCCCCGACCCCTTGGAGGCCGAGTCCCGCATCCCCTGGCTGCTGACCGCCCTGGCCCGCCGCCACTCCACGGCCCGCGCGACGAGCGACACGGTCCCCGGCGCCTCCGGCATAGCGCACGCCGTACGCGACCGCCTCGCGGACGAGCTCACGGCCCCGCCCTCCCTCGCCGCCCTGGCCACGGACCTGGGCCTGTCCCGCTACCAGCTGCTCCGGGCCTTCCGTACGACGATGGGGGTGCCGCCGTACGCGTGGCTTGCCCAGTACCGGGTGAGCCGGGCTCGCGGCCTGCTGGAGTCGGGTCTGCGCCCGGCGGAGGTCGCGGGGCTGGTCGGCTTCGCGGACCAGGCGCACCTCACCCGCTGGTTCCGCCGCGTACTCGGCGTGACCCCGGCGGCGTACCGCAACAGCGTTCAAGACAGCGGACACTGACCCGGCCGAGACTCGGCCGCATGACTGCACGTGGCTGGATTCTGTTCGCCCTGATGGGCGTGGTCTGGGGCATCCCGTATCTGATGATCAAGGTGGCGGTGGGGGCGGTCTCCCCGTCGGTGGTGGTGTTCACGCGATGCGCGCTGGCCGCCGCGCTCCTGCTCCCCTTCGCGATCCGGCAGGGCGGCCTGACCCGGACCGTACGAGACCACTGGCGCCCGATGCTCGCCTTCGCCTGCATAGAGATCATCGGCCCCTGGTGGACCCTGACCGACGCCGAACGCCACCTCTCCAGCTCCACGGCAGGCCTGCTGATCGCGGGCGTACCGATCGTCGGCATCGCGCTCGCCCGCTTCTTCGGCAGCGACGAGCACCTGGGCGGCCGGCGCCTGACCGGCCTCGGCCTCGGCCTGGCCGGCGTGGCGGTCCTCACCGTCCCGCACCTCACCGGCGGCGACGCCCGCTCGCTGGGCGAGGTGCTGCTGACGGTGCTCGGCTACGCCACGGCCCCCCTGATCGCGGCGCGCTGGCTGAAGGACGTGCCGTCCCTCCAGCTCACGGCCCCCTGCCTGGCGCTGGCCGCGCTGGTCTACGCGCCCGCGGCCGCCCTGACCCGGCCGTCCTCGCTCCCCTCGGCCGAGGTCCTGACGGCGCTGGCCGCCCTGGGCGTGATCTGCACGGCGGTCGCCTTCGTGGCCTTCCTGGAGCTGATCAAGGAGGTGGGCCCGACGCGCGCGACGGTCTTCACGTACGTCAACCCGGCGGTCGCGGTGGCGGCAGGGGCGCTTTTCCTGGACGAGCCGCTGACCACCGGCATCGTGGCGGCCTTCGCCCTGATCCTCGCGGGATCGGTGCTGGCGACGAGCGGTGGACCGAAGAGGGACGCCCGCCCGGTAACATGGTCGACACGGCAGACGAGCCGGGCGGACGGCCGCGTGGAGGCCCTTGTGGACCTCCCCGAGGAACGTCCGGGCTCCACAGGGCAGGGTGGTGGCTAACGGCCACCCGGGGTGACCCGCGGGACAGTGCCACAGAAAGCAGACCGCCCAGCGCTTCGGCGCTGGGTAAGGGTGAAACGGTGGTGTAAGAGACCACCAGTGCCCAGGGCGACCTGGGCAGCTAGGTAAACCCCACCCGGAGCAAGGTCAAGAAGGGGCCGCCTCCTCGCAAGAGGGGCGACCCTGCGCGGACGTTCGAGGGCTGCCCGCCCGAGTCCGCGGGTAGACCGCACGAGGCCGGTGGCAACACCGGCCCTAGATGGATGGCCGTCGCCCAGGGCTCCGCGAGGAACCCTGGGAACAGAACCCGGCGTACAGCCCGACTCGTCTGCCGCTAGCTGCGGTTTTGCCTTGGAAAGGGCACGTACCGCCCAGCCGTCGATGGGTTCGCGGTCTACGCGACCAACATCGGGTTTGCCGCTGTGTAGTCGGATGCCTGACGGAAACGCCGAAGCGCCGGCCGGGCAGGGCAGTTCGCAGGTCGTCTGATCCAACCGGAACCTCGGTCACGTGCGGCTCAGGTGCCCTGTGGCACCAGCACTCCTGACTGGCCGCCCAGACCGGCGTCGCGTGCCAGCACCGCCGCCGTGGCCCGGTCGTGCACTTCCAGTTTCGCGAAGATCCGCGAGACGTAGTTGCGCACTGTCTTTTCGGCCAGGTAAAGCCGCCGGGCGATCTGCTGGTTGCCCCATCCGGCGGCAAGCAGTTCCAGTATTTCCACTTCTCGGCTGGTCAGGTCGGAGAATCCCGTCAGCTTCGGCAGGCGGGGCATCGTGGAGAAGTATCGACTGAGTCGGGAGGCAATGGTCGGACTGAAAGCGGCGCCGCCCTCGGCCACTATCTGGATGGAGTGGAGAAGTTCCTCGGGTGATCTGATCCGCCCGAGATAGCCGTTGATTCCCACGCGCAGGGCCGCGACGATGACATCGTCGTCATCATGCTGTGAGACCACGATAATCTTGGGTCGCGGCCTCTCGCGGTCGTACTTCGCGACGATGTGTTGAACGGTGTCGCACAAGGCTCTTTTCGAGGAGGGCTCGCCGAGGATGATGACGTGGGGCTGCACTTCGGATTTCGCGAGACATCGCAGGCTGTCGGTGCTGCCCACCGCTCGGCCGAGGAGGGTGAATTTCTCGTCCTGTTCAATGATCGCTTCCAGTCCGGCAAGGGCCACCGGGTTGTCGCTGACAATGAACAGGTTGACTTCCATTTCTCCACATCTCCCAGCGATCCACATGTGCGGGCTCGTGCTGTGCTGAATTTCTAGAGATGGCAATCGTGACCCCCGTGTTCACGAATTCATGGAGTGCGGCACAGTCTGGTCTGTGGTGAATGCGAGGAGAGTGGTCCGGCAACATCTGGAAGTTGCACGAATCTCCTTCTGTTCGTCATTCATTCACAGAGTAGAGGAATGGTGCATGTTATTGCCGGTACCGAGTATGCGTATGTGATCGAGGCGAAAGCAAGTTCGCCTGTTAAGTGAGGTGAAGTCATTCCGCTTGGTGGGTGACTATCAGTCAGGGTGCACGCTGCGGCCGGTGGGCCTCCCGCAGCGGCGTCGCAGGAGTCGTCCGGACCGGGAAAGATCCATATCTACCTGCGGTTTCGGCCTTGAGTCGGGCGCTTTGCCGAATAGTGGTCCAGTCAGCCCGGCGACTCCGTGCGTCACGGCGGACCCGTGGCCGAAACCGGAATGTTGGTGGTTGGGGCTGCGCGGTCGGACACCCGTCACGTGTTCCACGTGGTGCGTGCCGAGCCCCAGGAAATTTCCGGCAAACGCAAACATCCCTCAACGTGCTGCTCGCGACCCGCCATTGAGTGAACCCATTGGACGCACCGCGAACCGAACGCCTACGTTCGAGGCATGGGTGATGTCCACCGGCGACGCCTGATCATGCTCGACCTACTGGCCGCACTCGGGTTCGCTGTCCTTCCGCAGGTGTCGGTACTGCGGCCGGCCATCAACGGCGAGGTCGGTGGCACCGCCGTGTGGCTGCTGTCGCTGAGCACCGCGCTGCCGCTGGTCGTCCGGCGGCTGTGGCCTGTGCCGGTCTTCGGGTTCGTGCTGACCGCCTCCTGCGTGGCGCTGGCCGTCGGTGTCGGGCCGACCCCGTTTCTCGCCACCGCGTACGCGCTGTACACGGTGGCCACGACGTGGCGGCGGCAACCAGGGATGTCCGTGGTCTTCATAGCCGGGCTGTGCGCGGTGGGCGCGGCCCTGCTCACGCTGACGGGTGGGCAGAGCTACCGAGGCGGGACCAAGGCCGTGCAGGTCGTGTTCGCACTGCTCGTGCTCGGTGCCACCTGGGCCGCGGGGTCGGCCGTCAGGGAACGGCGGGAGAGCATGCGGCGCGCCATCGAGCACGCGGCCGAACAGGCCAAGGTGGAGGAACGCCTGCGCATCGCCCGTGACATCCACGACGTCGTCACGCACAGCGTGGGTCTCATCGCGATCAAGGCCGGCGTCGCCAACCATGTGGTCGCCACGCATCCGGAGGAGGCGCGGGAAGCCCTGACCGTGATCGAGGACGTCAGCCGACGGGCGCTGCGTGACATGCGGGCCACCCTCAAGGTGTTGCGCCGGGAGCAGGAGGGCGGCGGCACCCGGGATCTCCGGCCGGTTCTCGGGCTGTCGGACGTGCCTGACCTGGTCCGGACCGCTGAGGCGGCCGGCGTACGCGTCGACCTGCGCTCCCGGTGCGCGGAGGAACCTCCGGACGGGGTCGCGCTGTCCGCGTTCCGGATCGTTCAGGAGGCGCTGACCAACGCCGTCAAGCACGCCGCGCCCACCCACTGCCGACTGCAACTCACCGCGGAACAAGGCACGTTGACGATCGATGTCGTTGACGACGGCCCCGGGCCGGGGCAACGGCCCACCGTGCCCAGCGGTGGAATGGGTCTGGTCGGAATGAAGGAGCGGGCCGCCGCGCACGGCGGCACCCTCAGTGCCGGACCGCGTCCGGGCGGCGGTTTCCAGGTCCTGGCGACACTGCCGTACTGAGCCGGACTCAGCTGCCGTACCGGGCCGGACTCATTCGCAAGTATGGCTTCGGCCCGCGAAGGCCGTCCGGTAGTCCCGACCCGGGACCGATGCGGCACGGACGGGCGCGCGGCGAGACTCACCATGTGATTGACGTCCAGAACTTGACCAAGAGGTACGGGCAGAACACCGTCGTAGGAGGTCTCACCTTCACGGTGCGGTCAGGAGCCGTCACCGGTTTCCTGGGCCCCAACGGAGCCGGGAAGTCCACGACGATGCGCATGATGCTCGGCCTCACCCGGCCGGACACCGGAACCGCCCGCATCGACGGTCGCGCCTATCACGAACTGACCTACCCCGCCCGGCACGTGGGCGCCCTGCTGGAGACTTCGGCGCCGCATCGCAGTCTGACCGCCGCCGACCATCTGCGCTGGCTCGCGCAGAGCAACCGGATCGCCCGGCAACGGGTCGGCGAGGTCCTGGAGATGGTCGGCCTGACAGGGGCGGCGCGACGGCGGATCGGCACCTTCTCGCTCGGTATGGGCCAGCGGCTCGGCCTGGCCGCGGCCCTGCTCGGTGACCCGCCCGTCCTGGTGCTCGACGAGCCGGTCAACGGCCTGGACACGGAGGGCATCCGGTGGCTGCGCGAACTGCTGCGCTCGATGGCCGCCGAAGGCCGGACCGTTCTCGTCTCCAGCCATCTGATGGCCGAGATGTCCATGGTCGCCGACGACCTGATCGTCATCAGCCGCGGGCAACTGCTCGCGGAGACCAGCATGTCGGACTTCATCCAGCGCCACGGACGCACGTACGTACGCGTGCGGACACCGGAACCCATGCGGCTCAACCAGGAACTGGAAAGGAAGGGGGCCGCGGTGAGCTTCGCACCGGACGGCAGCGTGGAGATCGACGGCCTGTCCGCCGCCGAGGTCAACCGGCTGGCCGCGGCGGGCGGGCTCCCGCTCGAAGAGCTGAGCACCCACACAGGATCCCTGGAGGACACCTTCCTCAAGCTCGTCGGCAACGCGGGAAGCAACGAAGGAAGCAACATCCATGTCTGAGACGGTCGCGGCCATCCGGGCCGAGTTCACCAAGCTGCGGGGCGTACGGGCCACGTTCTTCGCGCTTCTGCTGTTCGTCCCCGTCAGCGTCCTCATCGCCGCCCTGGGTGGCTGGTCGGCGAAGGGTGCGATCGAATCCGACAGCCCCGGGCTCCGCTCCGACTTCACCCCTGAGCAGGCCGGCCTGGACGGCGTCCTCTACGGTCAGCTCGCCCTGATCGTGTTCGGGGCGCTCATCGTCTCCAGCGAGTATGCGTCGGGCATGATGCGGGTCTCGCTGCTCGCGGTGCCTCGGCGAGGCCGGCTCTACACGGCGAAGATGGCTGTCACCGCTGCCGCCGCCGCGGCCCTCGCGATCCCCGTGACCGTCGGCAGCTACCTGGTCACCCAGCTCGCCCTCGGACCTCACGGCTCCTCGATCGACGCGAGCGGTGTCCCCCGCGCGCTGGCGGGCGCGGTGGTCTATCTGACGCTGATGAGCCTGTTCGCGGCGGGACTCGCCGCGACGGCCCGCAGCGCCGTCATCCCGCTGGCCGTGCTGCTCCCGATGGTGCTCGCCGGGTCCCAGATCCTGTCCCTCGTCGGAGCGACCAAGGAGGTCGTGCGGTACTTCCCGGACCGGGCAGGCGCGCGGATGCTGAGCGTCGACAACGCGCATGACGCCTACACCGGATGCGCGGTTGTCCTCGTGTGGGCTGCGGCGGCGGTGGCCGTCGGCTACCTCCGACACCGTCGCTGGGACGCGTAACAGGACAGGCATGAGGCATGTGCCCCATGCCTGTGGGACATGCCCGCCCGTAGGTTCACAGACAGATCACGGGCCGAACAGGTCGGCCCTGACGATCTGACCCACGGGAGGAACCATGTCCGCGATCTACGAGCCCCCGGCTCTCCAGGAAGTCGGCGACTTCGACGAGCTGACGAAGTGCCTCGGCGTCGGCAGCTGCGAGGACTTCGCCGGCTGCGGCTACGCCGTCGTCTGCTTCTGGTGATCACACCGGTGCCGGTGCGCTCAGGCGCACCGGCACCGCCCGGAGAACGGGGCGACATGGAATTCGTAGTTCTTCCGGACTGCCCGGCAGGCGCCCGGTTGGCCGCGGACCTGCCGGCGACCCACCGGATCGACCACGCGTCGGGGCGGCCCTGGATCGTGGGTGACTGGCCACAGGACGAGGTCACGATGGTCGAAGCGGGCCCGCGGCGGATGGTGCTCCTTGGACATACCCGGCTGGACGAGGCGGCCACGGTGGCCGCGCTCGGCCGGATGCGCTCGCCCCACGACGTGGACACGATCGCGTCCCGGTTGCCGGGGCTTTTCCATCTGACGGTTTCGATGGACTGCAGGACCCGGGTCCAGGGCTCGGTCGCCGGTGTACGGCAGGTCTTCACCGCCGTGGTGGGCGGCGTGACCGTGGCGGCGAGCGGCATGGAGCCGCTGCTGCGCCTCACCGGCGCGAGCCTCGACGAGACAGTACTGGCCGCCCGCCTGCTGGCACCCGGCGGAGCGCCCTGGCCGCTCTCGCTGCGCCCGGTCCGCCGGGGCATCGACGCGCTCGGCGCCGGCCACTGGCTCCAGCTGGACGCCGACGGCCGGTCACGGCAGATACGTTGGTGGAACCTGCCGGAGGCATCCCTCTCGCTCGCCGAGGGCGCCGAGGCCGTGCGCTCGGCGCTGTCCGAGGCGCTTGCCACCCGGGTACGCCCGGACCGAACGATCAGCGCCGACCTGTCCGGCGGCCTGGACTCGACCTCACTGTGCTTCCTCGCCGATGCGGCCGGCGCTGACCTGGTCACCTACCACGTCATGCCGCTCGACAGCGCCAACGAGGACACCGCCTGGGCCCGCAAGGCCGCCGCGATGCTGCCGAGGGCCCGCCACCACATGCTCTCCTCGGACCGCGCGGAGAACCTGCTCGACGTCGGCTACACCGCCGAGTACGCGAACGCGGCCCCGGAAGGGCCCTCCACCTGGGCCTCCGGACTCGCACACATCCAGGACCTGGCGAAACGGGCCACGGCCGAGGGCGCCTCCCTGCACCTGACCGGCTTCGGCGGGGACGAACTGTTCGGCCGGATGCCCGCAGGTGCCTGGTCCCTGGCCCGCGCCCACCCGGTCAGCGGTCTGAAGCTGGTGAACCGCTACCGGCTGGCCAACCGCTGGTCGTGGGGCGCGACCGTGCGGGCGCTCACGGACCGGTCGACGTTCGCGCAGAACCTCGCCGCGGTTGCCGCACGGATCAGTGCGCCGCCCCCGCCGATCAACGAACCCGACTTCGGATGGGTGTTCGCGCCCCGCATGCCCTCCTGGGCGACGCCGGACGCCGTGGCGGCCGTTCGGAAGCTGCTCACCACTGCTGCCGCAGAGACCCCCGGGCCGCTGGACGCCGACCGGGCCCGGCACCAGGCGCTCGCCTCGATCGTCTTCGAGGGCAAGACGGTCCGTCAGGTCAACACCGCCGTCGCAGGCACCGGCATCGTCTGGGACGCGCCGCTCCTCGACGACCGCGTCCTGGAGGCGGCGCTGTCCACCCAGGTCGATCAGCGCCTGGCGGCCGGGCGGTTCAAGCCACTGCTGACCTCCGCCGTGCGGGGCATCGTGCCCGCCGACATCCTCGACCGGCGCGACAAGGGCGAGTTCAGCGCCGAGGCGTTCCGGGGCATCGCACGCAACCGGGCCCGGCTCCTGGAGCTCTGCGAGGACTCGCACCTCGCCCGGCTCGGCCTCATCGATCCGGCGGCCTTCAGATCCGCGGTGCTCAACCCGGGGCCGATGTCCCATCACCTCCAGCCGATCGAGACCACCGTGGCGTGCGAGAGCTGGCTTCGGACGCACCCCCAGCCGCACCCCCAGGACACGGGAGAACGCAAGTGAAGCTGAACCTTGCCCGCGATGTCACCCTCACCCCCGTCGACTCCGGAGCCGTACTGCTCGACGGACGCCGGGGCCGCTACTGGCAGTTGAACGCGTCCGGCTCCACCATCCTGCGCAAGCTGCTCGACGGGGAGACCCCCGACGCGGCAGCCGCGAGCCTGTCCGCCGCCGCCCCGGTGAGCGAAGTCCAGGCACTGCAGGACGTGCAGGCCCTCGTCGACGCGCTGAGCGCGGCCAACCTCGTGGAGGTCGCGCAGTGACCACCCCCGCCGTCGCCGAGCAGGCTCCACGTCTTTCGCTGCGCCGGCAGATCGCGCCCCGATGCGCGGCCGGCGTGGCCCGCGTGCTGGTCCGGCTGCCTCCGGCCCGGCTGCAACGGGTGCTGCGCGTGGTCAGCAGAGGTACCCGGCCCGCCACGTACGGCGAGGCCGCCCGGGCCCGGCGGGCGGTCGTCTCGGTCAGCACACGCTGCGCGGGCCTCGGCTGCCTCCAGCGTTCCGTGGCCACCGTTCTGCTGTGCCGGGTCCGAGGCAAGTGGACCGACTGGTGCACCGGATTCAGGATCCAGCCCTTCGGCGCGCACGCCTGGGTCGAGGTCGACGGGCGGCCGGTGGACGAGCCGGGAGAGCTGAGCGTGTTCCGGACGGTACTGGCCGTGCGTCGCCCGGACGGCAGGAGCCGCTCATGACGGCGATCCGGGCCGAGGGCCTCTACGCGTACTACGGCACCACACCAGCCGTCAACGGCCTCGACCTGACGGTGCCCGACGGCGCGACGTTCGGCTTCCTGGGGCCGAACGGCGCCGGCAAGACGACCACCATCAGCATGCTCACCACACTGCTCAAGCCCACTGCGGGCCGGGCGCAGGTGGCAGGCTTCGACGTGGCGACCCGGCCCGCCGAGGTCCGCCGGCGGATCGGCATCGTCTTCCAGGAGTCGACGCTCGACCTGGATCTCACCGCGGTCGAGAACCTCCGCTTCCAGGGTGACCTGTGCGGGCTCGGCCGCCGCGAGGCGCGCGGTGCCATCTCCGGGATGCTCGACATGATGGAGCTGTCCGAGCGCGGCAACACTCCCGTACGGCAGTTCTCCACCGGCCTCCGCCGCCGTCTGGAGATCGCCCGCGGCCTGCTCGGCTCCCCCCGGATCCTCTTCCTCGACGAGCCGACCACCGGCCTCGACACGCAGACCCGCGCGGCCGTCTGGGAGCACCTGGACAGACTGCGGCGGGAACAGGGCATCACGGTCTTCTTCACCACGCACCAACTGGACGAGGCCGAGCACTGCGACCGGATCGCGATCTTCGACCGGGGCAAGGTGATCACCGAGGGTTCGCCGGCGGAGCTGAAGTCCATCATCGGAGCCGATCTCGTCACGCTGCGCACGGAGGACGATCCGCGCGCCGTGGATGCCCTGTCCGACCGCTTCGGTCTGTCGGCGGAGCTCGCCCCCGAGGGACTGCGTCTGCGGGTCTCGAACGGCGCGGGCCTGGTGCCGCGGCTGTGCACCGGACTGGGCCTGACCGTGCGCTCGGTCACCGTCACTTCGCCGACGCTCGACGACGTCTTCCTGCACCACACCGGGACCGCCATCAGGGACAACGGGACGAACACCCGCACGCTCAGCAACATCGGGGAGGGAATGCGATGAGCCGGACCGACACCATGTCGGCCCCGACCGACAGCAAGACGACTCCGGCCGGGTTCCCCGCCGACCGGCCGGGGAACGCTCTCAGGCCGTTCACGCTGCTCTGGCGGCGGGAGATGACGCGGCTGCGGCACAACCCGCTACGCCTTGCCATGGGCCTGGTGACGCCGCTGCTGTTCCTCGTCGTCCTCGGCACGGGCCTCGACGCGGCGTCCTCCAGCCTCGGCAAGGCGCAGTTGAACGACTACCGGGCCTACCTCTTCCCCGGCACGCTGGTCATGTCCGTGCAGGCCCCGGCGATCGCGGTCGGTATCTCGCTCGTGTGGGACCGCCGGCTCGGCATGCTCCGCCAGATGCTCGTCTCGCCGTTCCCGCGATCCAGCATCGTCCTCGGCCTCGCGGTCGGCGGAGCCACCACGGGCGGGATCTACGGCCTCATGCTCCTGTCGGTCGGGGGCATCGCGAGCATCCGGTACACGCCGATGCTGCTGGTCGTACTGCTGGAGATGCTGCTCGTCTCGCTGATGTTCACCGCGCTCGGTCTGCTCGCCGCGGTCACGATCCGGCAGGTCGACACCTTCCAGATCGTGGTGAACCTCAGTCTGATGCCGCTGATGTTCTTCTCCGGCGCGATGTTCCCGCCGAACGGGCTGCCGGGCTGGCTCGACGCGGTGGTCAAACTGAATCCACTCACCTACGGCGTCGACGCTGTCCGCCGGACCCTGCCCGGTCCCGACATCCTCACCTCGGAGCAGACCCGCCTGATGCTCGGTGACTGGCACCCGCCCGTGATCGCGGAACTGGGCCTGCTGGCCGCCCTCACCGCCGTCGCGCTCGGCCTGGCCACGTACCGGTTCTCCCGTACGCAGTGAGCAGGAGGGGAGTTCACGCGGTGCGTGTCACGAAGACATGGATGGGGACCGCGGCACGGCTGCTGCTGGCGGTGGTCCTGAGTTACGCCGGCCTGGTGAAGATCCAGGACCTCACCGAGGCCGGCCGCACGGTCGCCCTTTACCGGATCGTGCCCGAGGACTCCGCCCAACTCGTCGGCGGCGTCCTGCCGTTCATCGAGCTGGCGCTCGCCCTGCTCCTGGTCGTCGGGCTGGCCACCAGGGCGGTGGCGGTCGCCACGGCCGTGCTGATGGTGACCTACATCGCCGCCATTGCCTCGGTCTGGGCACGGGGACTGTCCATCGACTGCGGCTGCTTCAGCAGCGGAGGCAGCGTCACAAGCGGAGCGGAGCGCGGCTACGTCATCGACATCGCGCGCGACTTGGCCTTCCTCGGTGCTGCTGTCCTTCTGATCTGGAATCCGCGAACTCGGTATGCGCTGGACCGCTGGGTCCTGGATACGAAGGAGCGATAGGCATGCAGCCAACGGAATCGCAGTCAACCGACCTGCAGTCAACGGACGTCATGGTGCGGGAGATGGTCCGGAAGCGGCACCGGCGGCGGCGCACCCTGCTGGTGTCGCTGGTAGCCGTGGTCGTGGTGACCGGCGCCGCGCTGGTCGGCGCCGGCCTCGTCCGGGCGAACAACACAGCGCCGGACAAGGTACCGAACCGCGTCCCCGCCGACGTGGCCGACGACAAGGCAGGGCTCGCCGCCTCCACCGGCGAGGTACGCGTCGATCTCTACCTCGACTACCTCTGCCCCGAATGCCGCAACACCGAAAAGGCGCTGGCCCCGGAACTGGAGAGGCTGAAGGCGAGCGGCGACGTGAGCGTCGTCTACCACCCGGTCACCTTCCTGGACGACCGCAGCAGCCCCGGGGGCTACTCGACCCGGGCAGCCTCCGCAGCTGCCTGCGCGGCGGACCGGGGCAGGTTCGAGCAGTACTCCGCGGTGCTTTTCAGCGAGCAGCCCGCGGAGGGCGGGCCCGGTCTCAGCGAGGACCGGCTGATCACCGCGGGCCGGGACGCGGGAATCACCGGCGACGCCTTCGAGAACTGCGTCCGGGACGGGACGTACACCCCTTGGGTGACGTACGTCTCGGAGGTCGCCGCCTCCCGCAAGGTCGCGCTGACCCCGACCGTCATGGTGAATGGCGAACGCGTCGAGGTCACCGGATCGGACGCGGCCGCCTCGCTCACCCGCGCGGTGGCGGAGGCCCGGCGATGACACGGCTGACCGTGGCGCTCTCCGGAGACTGCATGGCGACCCGGGGAGCGCTGATCACGGCCGACCCCGCAGCCGCCGAACTCCGCGACGTGCTGTACGCCGCGGACTTCGCCTTCACCAACCTGGAGGTCGTCCCCACCGGCGGACGGGGGCATCCGGTGCACAACGCGGCGAGCGGCGGCGGCCTGATCGCGGATCCCGGCGTGATCGACGAGATCGTGGCAGCGGGCTTCACGGTGCTCGGCTGCGCGAACAACCACGCGCTGGACCTGGGCGTCGGTGGCGTGCTGGACACCGTGGACCTGCTGAACACGAAGCGGATCCCCTTCTCCGGGATCGGCGCCGACCTCACCGCCGCCCGGCGACCGGTCTACGTCGATCGGCCCGGCGGCAGCCTGGCCGTGATCTCGTGCAGCTCGACGTTCCTGCCCGGGCAGGAAGCGGCCGCCCCGTCACCGGACCTGCCGGGCCGACCCGGCCTGAACCCGCTGCGGCACAGCGCGACCCTGCACGTGACACCTGCTCAGCTGGACCTGCTCCGGGAGATCGACGGCGAGACGGGACTACGGGCCCGGCGGGCCGAGGCGCGTATGCTGCTCGGCTTCGATCCCGCCATGCCCTCGCCCGACCGGCTCACCCTGTTCGGCACGCGCTTCCAAGCCGCGGACACTCCTGGCTTCACCACGACGTGCGACCCGAAGGACCTCGACGAGATCTCCCGGTGGGTGGCCGAGGCCCGCCGCCGCGCCGACCTCGTCATGGTCAGCGTGCACTCCCACGAGCCCGGCCCGACGCCGGAGATCCCCGGTGAGTTCCTTCGTGTGTTCGCCCACCGGATGATCGACGAGGGTGCGGACATCGTGATCGGACACGGCCCGCACCTGCTGCGCGGTGTGGAGCTCCACCGGGGGAAACCGATCTTCTACAGTCTGGGAAACATCGTCAGTCAGATCGAACTTGCCGACCGGGTCCCCGCAGAGGACTACGCGAAGGTCGCCGCGGGCGGACAACGCACCCCGGGGCAGTACTTCGCCGAACTCAGCGCCCACGGCCGCCGGTTGTTCGCCCCGCACCGCCCCTACTGGCAGTCGCTCGTACCGGTGCTCACGTTCGACGGCGGCGCGCTTGTCGGTGCCGCCCTCCACCCGGTCGACCTGGGCTTCGGTGAGCCGGTGCATCGCCGGGGCCGCCCGCGGGTGGCGGGTCCGGCCGACGCCAAGGACATCCTCACCGACTTCGCCCGGCTCGCGGAGCCGTTCGGCACCACGGTCACGGTCGGGGCCACGGGGACGGGCGAGTTGGTGCTCGACGGATCGTGACGGCAGAAGCCCTGCGGAAGCAGTTGAAGACATGGCATTGCTAAAATCGCGGAACTCGATGGCCCGATGAGCAGCTGCGAGGAATGCGGAATGGCCGAGGCGGTCCGGGTACTGATCGCGGACGATCAGGCGTTGCTGCGCGGGAGCTTCCGTGTCCTCGTCGACTCGACTGCGGGAATGGAGACGATCGGCGAGGCGGCCGACGGCGCCGAGGCGGTGGAACTCGCCCGGGAACTCGAACCGGATGTCGTCCTGATGGATCTGCGGATGCCGGTCATGGACGGTATCGCGGCCACACGAGAGATCTGCTCCGACGAGACGCTGGCCGGTGTGCGGGTACTGGCCCTCACGATGTTCGACATGGACGAATACGTCTACCCGGCACTTCAGGCGGGCGCGAGTGGATTCATGCTCAAGGACGCTTCACCGGCCGACCTGGTCGCAGGCATTCGCGTCATCGCCACCGGCGAGGGGGTACTGGCGCCCACCGTCACGCGCCGCCTCATCGCGAACTTCTCCCGCAAGGACGAGGCGTCCCGCCCGGCCCCGCGGCTCGTCGGGCTCACCAGGCGGGAACAGGAGGTGCTCGTGCTGATCGCGAACGGACTGTCGAACGCCGAGATTTCCCGGCAACTGGTGATCAGCCTGCCCACCGTGAAAACCCATGTGAGCAGCCTCCTGTCGAAGCTTCACGCCCGCGACCGCGCCCAACTGGTCATCATCGCCTACGAAAGCGGCCTCGCCGAGCGAGGGATGCCGACCTGACGACCGCGCGCTGCGTCAGAGTGCGTCGACGGCGCTCACCTTCCACCCATCGTCCGTCCGCGACATCGTCATCCGCACCCGGTTCAGGTCCACCCGCGAACCCGAGACCTGGGTGCTCTCGGTGACCTGGTTGACGAAGAGGAGGAGCACGACCTTGTCCGGCGAGGCCGAGACGACGGAGGCGGCCGGGGAAGCGCCGGAGGCGGGGGCGGCGATCGTCGCCTTCACCACGCCGTGGTACTTCACGGCCGTCGGGCCGACCACGGTCTTCGTGGTCTTCCCGTACTCGTCGCGGAAGTCGCCGGTCAGATGGGTGCGGGCCGTCGCGAAGTCCCGGTCCAGGTGGCGGTAGTCGTACGACAGGACCGCCGGGGCCGCCTTCCGCGCCGCCGCGACCGCCTCCGCCCGGGCGCTCTCCGTCAGGTGTCCGTCCCGGTACTGCCACCCCAGTACGGCCGCCGCCGCCAGGCCCGCCGCGAGCAGGACGGTGAGCAGTGCCGTGAACAGCCTTCGGTGGCGGGGCGTGTCCTGCTCTTCCCGCACGTCCTCGTCGAAGGTCTCCGGTGACGGCTCCGGCGGGTCGGTCCAGCCGTTCTTCGGGGCGTCGATGAGCACGGTGCGTCCGGCGACCGTGGGATCCGGGTCCGGTTCGCGGTGGCCGCGTTCCGCTCGCTTCGCCGCCGCACGGGCCGCCGCCGTCATCGTGCGCCGGGTACTGGTGCCGGGGGCGCGGCCGGCCGTCGTCTTCGTCATGGTCGTACTCCTCGTTGGTGCTTGTCAGCCGACGAACTCGACGTCCGACGTCAGCCAGCGGCCGTCCCGGTGGACCAGGTCGAGTTGGAGGCGGTATGTGCGTGCCTCGCCCTTCGGTACCGCCGTGTTGGTCACTTTGCTGTCGGCCACCACCAGGACGCGGGCCGAGTCGCCGTCGGAGCGGGCGATGCCCGCCTCCAGGACCTGGCCCTCGGAGACCGACTTGTTCGTCGCGACCAGCTGCGTCAACTGCCGCGTCTGTGCCGCGAACTGTTTCTTGAAGTCGCCGGTCGCGCCTGCCAGGACGTTCGCGCTGTCGCGGTCGTAGTGCCGGTAGTCGAGCGAGGTGAAGTTCAGTGCCGACTGGCGGGCCGCGGACAGGATGTCCTGGCGGCGCCGGTCCGTCTCGTGTTGGTCGAGGAGGCCCAGGGAGAGGTAGATGGTCAGGGCTGTGCTGACGGTGGTCGCCGCCAGGAGGGCGGCCGTCAGTGTCCTCGGTCGCCTCAGCTTCGGCTTCAGCTTCATGCCATGGGGCCAACGAGCAGCCATTGCCACGACTCCTTTCCGAACACGGCCCGCTGGCCGCCCGTCGTGCCGATCTTCAGGGCCCGTCCGTCCGGGCCGGTGGTGGTGCCGGTCTGTGGGTCGTAGGGGGTCACGTACGGCGCGTTCTGCGCGCCCCTCACCGATGACTGGCTGCCGCGCGGCAGCGAGCAGCGGGCGTCCTTGTTCGCCTCGCGGGTCTTGGTGTCGGAGGGATCGCGGCGCACCGTCCCGTAGCCCTGGGTGCAGGCCGGGGGATCGTCCGCGTTCACCACCATGCCGAAGTGGGTCGTGCCGTCGCCCGGGACCACCGTGTAGCTGCCCGCCACCATCACCGGGAAGGTGACGAGGGCCTGTTCGACGCCGGGCAGCCGGGCCAGCGTCACCCGGCCGCCGCTGATCAGGTTGGCCAGCAGGACCGACAGGCGCGGGGAGAGCGACTTGAGCAGGGAGTTGACCTCCTGTGCCGCCGGTCTCGCGTTGCCGATCAGCTTGCGCAGGTCCCCGTCGCTGGCCTTCAACTGAGCCGACAGGGCCGCCAGATCGTGGGCGAAGGACTTGATCGACGAGCCCTGGTCCGCCTGTGTCTTCAGGACCTTCCGGGAGTCCTCGATCAGCGCGATCGTCTCCGGCAGCGCGTCCGACGCCGACTCCACCAGCTCGTTGCCCGAGTTCACCAGGCGGCTCAGGTCCGGGCCGGTTCCGGCGAAGGCCTCGCCCAGCTCGTCGACCGTCACCCGGAGGTCCTTCTTGCCGACCGAGTTGACCAGGCGGTCCAGGCTGAGGACCAGGTCGGTCGTCGGCAGCGGTACCCGGGTGTTCCGGCGCGGGATGCCGCTGCCGTCCAGCAGGTACGGGCCGTTGGACGTGCGCGGCTGCAGGTCGACGTACTGCTCGCCCACCGCCGAGCGGTTCGCCACCACGGCGAGGGTGTCCGCCGGGATGCGGGGCGCGTCGTCGTCCAGGTCCAGGGCGATCGACACCCCGTCCCTGCCTGTCAGGTGCAGCGCGCCCACCTTCCCCACCGGCACCCCGCGATAGGTCACCTCGGCGCCGGGGAAGACGCCCCCGGAGTCGGCGAAGTCGGCGCGGACCGTGTAGCCGCGGTCCAGGACGTCGTCCACCAGCCCCGTGTACTCGGCGCCCACGTACGACACGCCTACGGCGGTGAGGGTGGCGAAGGCCAGCAGTTGGGCCTTGACGGTACGGGTGATCACGGCTGGACCCCCTTCAGCATCAGCTCGGCGAGTTCGAGGTCGATCCCCTCCGGCCAGTCGCCCTCGGCCGTATAGCCGGCCGTGCACACCGGCGGGCACAGCGGGTCTCCGCCGCCCCCGGACGGGGCCGAGGGTGCCGACGGCGCGCTCGGGCCGTCCGGCAACGCCGTGGGCGTCGGCACGCCCGGCAGCTCGGGGACGTCCGGGAGATCGGGTACGTCCGGGGTCCCGGGGAGCTCGGGGTCCGCCTTGCCCCCGTCTCCGCCGTCACCGCCGGGCTTGTCCGTCAGGTTGCCGTAGATCCCCGCCAGGTCGAGGTCCGCCGTGATGTGCAGGTTGACGTAGTCGCCCTTGATGGCGTCCGCGGCGTTGCGCGGGAACGGGTAAGTGGTCAGCAGCTCAAGGGAGTTGGGCAGATCGTCACCCGCCTTGTTGAGCTGTTGCAGGATCGGGCGGAGCTGTCTGAGGTTGGCGACCGTGTCGTCGTGGGAGGCGTCGACCACCTTGGTGCCCGTTCGGCCCAGCTTCGACAGGGCCGTCAGCATCCTCGTCAGGTCGCGCCGCTGGTCGGCCAGGACCTTGAGGGCCGGTGGCATCTCCTCCACCGCCTCGGCGATGGTCTTCTTCTCCTTGCCGAGGCGCCCGGCGAGCCGGTCCACGGCCTTCAGCGCGCGGACGATGTCCGCCTTCTGCCGGTCCAGGCCGCCCAGGAAGACGTCCAGTTCCTTGAGAAGTGACCTGACCCGGTTCTCCCGGCCCTCCAGCGCCTTGTTCAGCTCCACGGTGATCGTCTTGAGCTGGGCCACCCCGCCGCCGTTGAGCAGCGCCGACAGCGCGGACAGCACCTCCTCGATCTCCGGGTTGCGGCCGCTGCGGGACAGCGGGATCACATCGCCGTCGGTGAGCCGGCCGGCCGGCGCCGTGTCCGTCGGCTTCGACAGCGCCACGTACTTCTCGCCCAGCATGCTGGTCTGCCGCAGCTCCGCGATCGCGTTGCCGGGCAGCTTCACCGAGTCGGCGACCCGGAGGCGTACGCGGGCGTGCCAGCCCCGCAGCTCCACCTTCTCGACCGCGCCGACCGTCACGTTGTTGACCTTCACCGCCGACTGCGGCACCAGGTCGAGTACGTCACGGAAGTCGACGGTGACGTGGTAGGCGTGGCCGTCCGAGGCGGCGCCGCCTGGCAGTTGGACGTCGTACCAGCCGTTGAACCCGCAGCCGGAGAGGAACAGCGAGCCGGCCGCCGCCCAGGCCACCGCCCCGCCCTTGCGCAGCCCGCTCATGCCCTCGCCCCCAGGATTCCGCCGAGCGTCCGGTCGACCGTGCCCGTGACCGCCGGGCCGCCCTGAGGCACCTCCGGCAGCGAGTCGAACAGGTCCCTCAGCTCCCTGCAGTCGGGGTTCCGGCCGCCCTCGTCCCCCGTCGTCCTGAGCACGGAGCACAGCAGTGACGCCGGATCCTGCGCCTGGTCGGCGTTGTTGCGGGTGTCGAGGGTGCCGGCCGACGGGTTGTAGGCGTTGTTGAGGTTCGACAGGCCGGTCGGGGCCACCTCCAGCAGCTCCTGCAGCGCCGCCCGTTGGGTGACGAGCACCTTGGTCACCTTGCTGAGACCCTCCACGTTCGAGGTCAGGGAGTTCTTGTTCCGCTTCACGAAGGCCGACACGTCGCCCAGCGCCGTCCCCAGGTTCTTCAGCGCGGCCGCCAAGTCCTCGCGCTCGCCCGCCAGTTGCCCGGCGACCTTCGCGAGGCTGCTGTTGAACGACCGCACGCTCTTGTCGTCCGCCGCCAGCGCCGCCGTGAACACCTGGAGGTTGCGGACCGTGCCGAACAGGTCGGTGCGCCCGTCGGAGAGGGTGGTGACCGCGGCCGACAGGTCCTCGACCGTCCGGTGCAGGTTTCCGCCCTGGCCGTCCAGGTTGTCCGCGCTCACGCCGAGCAGCCGGGACAGGGCGCCGTCCTTGTTGGCACCCTTGGGGCCGAGCGCCTCGGCGGTGGTGTGGAGGCTGTCGAAGACACGGTCCAGTTCGACGGGTACGGCCGTACGCGACTCGGGGATCTCGTCCCCGGTCCGCAGCAGCGGGCCGTCGCCCCGGTACACCGGCAGCAGCTGTACGTAACGGTCGCTGACGACCGAGGAGTTGATGATCGCGGCCTGCGCGTCCGCCGGGACCTCGCGGTCCGCGTCGTACTCCAGCTCCACCCGCACCCGGCCGCCCTCCGGCGTGATCCCCTTGACCTCACCGATCCGGACGCCCAGCACCCGGACGTCCGAGCCGGGGTAGATGCCGACCGTGCGCGGGAAGTACGCGGTGACACGGACCGGCTCCGGGCGCGGCCACAGGACGGCGTACGCGAGCGCGGCGACCAGGACCAGCGCCGAGCACAGGGCCGCCCACCTCTTCCAACGGCCGTTCACCGCTTCCCTCCCGTCCTCGGCTCCACCGGAGCGGCGACCAGGTTCTGGACGTAGGAGTCGAACCAGCGGCCGTTGCCCAGGGTGTTGGTGAAGAGCCGTACGTACGGCGCGAGGAGCCTGATGCTCCGGTCCAGACTGGATTGGTTGCGTTCGAGCATGTCCACCACGCCGTTCAGGCCCTTGAGCGCGGGCCCGATCTCCTTGTCGTTGTCCTGGACCAGGCCGGAGAGCTGGATGCCGAGCGCGGCGGAGCTCCGCAGCAGCCGGTGGATCGCCTCGCGGCGCCTGCTGATCTCCTTGAACAGCTTGTCGCCGTCCTTGACCAGGGCCGTGAAGTCCCCGGAGCGGTCGGCCAGGACACCCGTGACGCCGTTCGCGTGGGCGAGCAGTTCGCGCAGCGCCTTGTCGCGCGAGGCCACGGTCCGGGAGATCCGCGACAGTCCCTTGAGGGACGCCCGCACCTCTTCCGGGGAGTCCTCGAAGGTGGCGGAGAGGGTGTCCAGGGCCTTCGCCACACGGTCGGTGTCGACGTCCTCGGTCGTGGTCGTGAGGTCGCTGAAGGCCTGTACGACGTCGTACGCGGGGACCGTGCGCCGCAGCGGAATCTCGCTGCCGGGCGGCAACTGGCCCTTGCCCTTCGGGTGCAGGGCGAGGTACTTCGCGCCGAGGATCGTCCTGACCCGGATCGACGCGCCGGTGTCGGTGCCGAAGCCCGGCTCGCCCTTGAGCTTGAAGGTGACCTTGACGTGGTCGCCGTCCAGATCGACCTCCTCCACCTTGCCGACCTTGACCCCGGCGATCCGCACCTCGTCACCCGGCTTGAGCCCGCCCGCCTCCGCGAAGGCCGCGCTGTACGTCTCTCCGTCGCCGATGACCGGCAGCCGGTCGGCGTTGAAGGCGGCCACCGTCAGCAACGCCAGGACGGTGAGGCCGACCGCGCCGATGACGACGGGATTGCGCTCACGGAACGGGGAGAGGCGCGGGCGCCGGATGCGCGGGAGCCGTATGCGAGGCGGCTCGACGTGCACCTTGAACAGCGGCTGCCGGCGGGGCCCCCGGCGCGGCAGGAGCCGTACCTTCGGCAGCCGGATCCTCGGCAGCCTCGGCGGCTCGACCCGCACCCTGAACAGCGGCTCCGGACGGTTCTGACGGCGTGGCCGGCTCATGCCCCGCACCTCGCCCTCGCCACATGCGTCTCGGGTGTGAGCACCCGCTGTGACGTCGACTTCGTCTTCGGCAGCACGATCCGGCCGTCGAAGTCGCACAGGTAGAAGTTGAACCACGAGCCGTAGGACGCCGTCCCCGTCAGCTCGTTCAGCTTGTTCGGCAGCCGCTTCAGCACGCCCTCCACGGTCTTCTCGTTGTCGTTCAGCGTTCCGGTGAGGTCGGTCAGCTCGGCGAGGTCGTCCTTCAGCGGCGGGCGCGCGTCCTTCAGCAGGCCCGAGGTGGCCTCCGTCAGGTCGCCGATGCCCACCAGGGACTGCCCGATCGGCTTGCGGTCGGCGGACAGGCCCGAGACGACCCGGCGCAGCTGCTTGAGCAGGCCGGAGAAGCGGGCGCCGCGCTTGTCGAGGGCCTCCAGCACGGTGCCGAGGTTGTCGATCACCGAGCCGATCAGCTTGTCGCGGCCGGCCAGTGTCGAGGTGAGCGACGCCGTGTGCGTGAGCAGGCTGTTGACGGTGCCGCCCTCGCCCTGGAGCGTCCTGATGATCTCGGTGGCGAGCTGGTTGACGTCGTTCGGGCTGAGCGCGGCGAACAGCGGCTTGAAGCCGTTCAGCAGCGCGTTGAGGTCAAGGGCGGGCTGGGTGCGCGACAGCGGGATCGTCGCGCCGGGGCGCAGCAGCCGGGTGCCGTCGCCCGTGCCCTCGGTGAGGGCGACGTACCGCTGTCCGACCAGGTTGCGGTACCGGATGACCGCGCCCGTGCTGGTCGGCAGCGGCCGGTCCTCGGTGACCGTGAAGGTGACCTCGGCCAGCGTCCGGTCCTTGATCCGGATGCCCTCGACCTCGCCGACCCGCACCCCGGCCACCCGGATGTCGTCGCCCTCCTCCAGGCCGGTGACGTCGCTGAACACCGCGTGATAGCGATGCTCCGGGGCGAGGGAGACGTTCACGATGGTGGCGGCCAGCAGGGCCGTGGCCACCACCGTCACCAGCGCGAAGAGGCTGAACTTGATCAGCGGGGCAGCCGTCTGCCGGGCCCCTCCCGTGCTCCTCATGCCACACTCACCGCCGTCCCGCGCGCCAACGGCCCGAACAGCAGCGTCGCGACCGGCGGCACCTCGTCGGCGGGCACGCCCAGGACGGGCGCCACGAGCGAGCCGACGGCCCGCTGCTCGGCCCGGGTGGCGGACGCGCCGGGCGGCCCGGACGCGGACGAACTCCCCGACTTCGAACCGTCGTTGAGGTGAACGCCGGGCGCCGGCACCGGGGGGCCCGGCAGATCACGGCAGTCGGGCCCCGACCGCTCGCCGTAGCGCGGCTCCTCGCCGGGTTCGTACGCCCCCTGCGGCCGTACGACCTCCAGGGTGATGTGCATCTTCCCGCCCCGGAACGCCTCCTCCGAGGCCCTCTCCTGCCGGACCAGACCGGCCAGCAGACACGGGTACTCGGGGGAGTAGCGGGCGAACAGGTCCAGCGTCGGGCGGGAGACCCGGCCGAGGGTGATCAGCCGGCCGCCGTTCACGTCGAGGAAGTCCTCGGCCGTGCCCGCGACGGTCGCCGTGGTCTTCAGGGCGGCCGCCAGCCGGTCCTTCTGCTCCACGAGCGTGCGGCTGGTGGTGACCGTGTTGCGCAGAAGCTCCATCAGGTCGGGCGCGGCGTCGCCGTACAGTTCGGCGACCTCGGCGAAGCGGGCGATGTCCGCGGTGAGGGACGGCAGATGGGGGTTGAGGCGGCGCAGGTAGGCCTCCAGGCGGGTGAGGTTGTCGCCGATGCGGTCGCCGCGGCCTTCGAGGGCGGTGGCGAAGGCGGAGAGCGTGGCGTTGAGCTTGCCGGGCCGCACGGTGCGCAGCAGCGGCAGCAGGTCGTTCATCAGCTGCTGCACCTCGATGCCGACCCGGGTGCGGTCCTGGGGGATGACGTCGCCGGCGCGGATCGGGCGAGCCGTGGAGCGCGCGGGCGCGAGCAGGTCGACGTACTTCTCGCCGAACAGCGTCTTGGGCAGCAGGCGGGCCCGTACGTCGGAGGGGATCTCGGCGACGTACTGCGGCTTGAGCGCGAGGTCGAGTGTCGCCTTCGCCCCGTCGGCGCGCACGTCACGCACCTCGCCGACGAGCAGGCCGCGCAGCTTGACGTCGGCGCGTGGGTCGAGCTGGTTGCCGAGGCTGTCGGCCTCCAGGGTGACCCGCACGACCGGCGTGAACGCCTGCCGGTACACGGCGACCGACAACGACAGCAGCAGTGCGAGTACGGCGATGAACACGACGCCGTACAGCCGCAGTCTCAGCACCCTCATACGGCGCACCCTCATTCGGCGGCTCACCCCGCTATCCGTACGGTCGTGCTGGCGCCCCAGATCGCCAGCGACAGGAAGAAGTCCAGGACGTTGATCGCCACGATCGAGGTCCGCACCGCGCGGCCCACGGCCACGCCGACGCCCGCCGGGCCGCCGCTCGCGTAGTAGCCGTAGAAGCAGTGCACCAGGATGATCAGCACGGCGAAGACGAGCACCTTGCCGAACGACCACAGCACGTCGACCGGGGGCAGGTACTGCTGGAAGTAGTGGTCGTAGGTGCCGGCCGACTGCCCGTAGTAGCCGGTGGTGATGGTGCGGGCGGCCAGGTAGGAGGAGAGCAGGCCGATCACGTACAGCGGGATCACGGCCACGAAACCGGCGATCATCCGCGTCGTCACCAGGAACGGCAGCGAGGGCACCCCCATCACCTCCAGCGCGTCGGTCTCCTCGCTGATCCGCATCGCGCCCAGCTGCGCCGTGAACCCGGCGCCGACCGTCGCGGAGAGCGCGAGTCCCGCCACCAGCGGGGCGATCTCCCGGGTGTTGAAGTACGCCGAGAGGAAGGCGACGAAGTTGGAGGTGCCGAGCTGGTTGAGGGCCGCGTAGCCCTGGAGGCCGACCTCCGTGCCGGTGAAGAAGGACAGGAAGGCGATCACCCCGACCGTGCCGCCCACCACCGCGAGGGCGCCCCGGCCGAAGCTCACCTCGGCGAGCAGCCGCAGGATCTCCTTCTTGTAGCGGCGCAGGGTGCGGCCGGTCCACGCCAACGAGCGGCCGTAGAAGGCCAGTTGGGTGCCCAGCTGCTCAAGACGGTTCAACAGCGCCATGCCTCAGCCCCTCTGCGGGACGACTTGGAAGTACACCGCGGTCATCACGAAGTTGGTCACGAACAGCAACATGAAGGTGATCACCACCGACTGGTTCACCGCGTCGCCCACACCCTTCGGACCGCCCTTCGCCGTGAGCCCCTTGTACGAGGCGACGATCGCGGCGATCGCCCCGAACACCAGCGCCTTGACCTCCGCCGCCCACAGGTCGGAGAGCTGGGCGAGCGTGGTGAAGGAGGCCAGGTAGGCGCCGGGGGTGCCGTTCTGCAGGACGACGTTGAAGAAGTAGCCGCCCGCCACGCCGACCACCGACACCAGGCCGTTGAGCAGCACGGCCACGAGCATGGACGCGAGCACCCGCGGCACCACGAGCCGGTGGATCGGATCGATGCCCAGCACCTGCATCGCGTCGATCTCGTCCCGGATCTTCCGCGCCCCGAGGTCCGCGCAGATGGCCGTGCCGCCCGCACCCGCGATCAGCAGCGCCGTGACGATCGGCGAGGCCTCGCGCAGCACCGCCAGCACGGAGGCGGCCCCGGAGAAGGACTGGGCGCCCAACTGCCGGGTCAGACTGCCGATCTGGAGCGCGATGACCGCACCGAAGGGGATGGAGACGAGCGCCGTCGGCAGGATCGTCACACTCGCCACGAACCACGCCTGCTGGATGAACTCCCGTGCCTGGAAGGGCCGTCGGGGGACGGTCCGGACGACGTCCAGCGCCATCGCGAACAGGCTCCCCGAGTGCCGCAGCGCTCCGACCGGAGACAGGCGTGACAGTCGTGACGGAGGTGACGGAGGTGACGGAGGTGATGAAGGTGACGAAGATGACGGACGTGATGGACGTGACAGGTGTGAAGGGCTCATGCGCCGGCCCCCGCCTTCTGGTGCATTGCCGCCTCGCGTCGGGCGATCGCCTCCCAGCGCGGTGGTCGCGGGATGCCCGGCCCCGGCAGCAGGCGGGGAGTCAGAGCCTGACTGCCGGGAGACTGTGCGTTCTTGCCGTCGGCGCCGAGGGCGGCCAGCTCCTGTTCGACCTGGGCCGCGTCCTTCTCCTCCGCCATGCCGATCGGGCCCTGCATCCTGCCGTTCAGGAACTGCCGTACGACGGGCTCGCCGCTGGTCAGCAGCTCCTCGCGGGGACCGAACATGACCAGCTCGCGGCGGAACAGCAGCCCGATGTTGTCCGGCACCTGGCGGGCCGAGGCGATGTCGTGGGTGACGATCAGGAAGGTCGCGTCGATCTGGGCGTTGAGGTCGACGATCAGCTGGTTGAGGTAGGCCACGCGAACCGGGTCCAGGCCCGAGTCCGGCTCGTCGAACAGAATGATCTCCGGGTCGAGCACCAGCGCCCGGGCCAGCCCGGCCCGCTTCCGCATCCCGCCGGAGATCTCGCCGGGCAGCTTCCCCTCGGCGCCGATCAGCCCGACCATGTCCATCTTCTCCAGCACGATGCGCCGGATCTCGCTCTCGGACTTACGGGTGTGCTCGCGCAGCGGGAACGCGATGTTGTCGTACAGGTTCATCGACCCGAACAGCGCGCCGTCCTGGAACAGCACGCCGAACAGCTTCCGCACCTCGTACAGCTCGTGCTCGCGCAGCCTGGTGATGTCCCGGCCCTGGATCGTGATCGAGCCGCGCTCCGGCTTCAGCAGTCCGACGAGCGTCTTGAGGAAGACCGACTTGCCCGTGCCCGAGGGGCCGAGCATGACCGAGACCTCCCCGGCGGGCAGCGTCAGTGAGACGTCCTGCCAGATGACCTGGTGACCGAAGGACTTGGTCAGCCCTTCCACACAGATCTCGACACCCATCCGGTCCACCCTTCGGCCCGCGGAGCTGCTCTGACATCTGCTCTACGGGGAGGGGCGGGGGGTCCGTCGGTGGGGTGGCCGATTTTTTTCGGCGAGGTTTCGGTGGGGCTCGGCCGTGTGTGGGTCTACGGCAGTGAGGGCGTCGTGGGCGAGGGGAGCGGGGCGGACGGCACGGGCACCGCGGAGGGGGTGACGGGCAGGTCGGAGGCCTCGGGCAGGTCCGGGGCGTCGGGCACCGGCGGTACCTCTGGTGCGGAGAGCGCGGGCAGCGTGGGGGGCACCGGGACCGTGGGGACCGACACGTCCGGCACGTCCGGCACATCCGGGAGTTTCGGTACATCGGGCACGTCCGGTACGTCCGGTACATCGGGTACGGACAGCGGTCGGAACGATTCTCCCGGCGTCGCCCCGGCCGACTTCCGCCCGGCCGTCGTGGCGGACGTCCGGTCCTCCCGAGGGGCGTCCCCGGGCGTGCCGTCCGTCCGCAGCGCCTCCACACCCGGTGTGGCGACGACGGGCCGCGGAGCCGTACCGCCCCCGCCCTCACCCCCGCCCGAGTCGAGCGCGTACGGCAGCACGAACCCCGCCACCACCAGCGTCGCCGCCGTCGAGGCCGCCGCCACCGCCTGCACCTTGCCGGCGCCGCGTGGCCGGCCCCACCCGATGAGGAACAGCGCGAACCCGAGCGTCGCGGCCAACGACTGCCGCAGCGTCCGCCGCGCCCGGGCCAGCAGTGACTCCACGGTCCGGTAACTGAGCCCCATCCGGACGGCGACCTGCCCGACGTCGAGGTCCTCCGACTTCAGCCGCAGCGCCTCGGCCTGCCGCGCGGGCAGCTCACCGCTGCGCACCGCCAGCCACTTCGCCTCGGCCCGGTCGCACACCGCCTCCTCGACGGGCACGGGGCCGGGGGCGACGAGGGTCGGGCTGGTGCGGACCTCGGCCTCGCGGTTCACCTGCCGGTAGCGGTCGACGCACAGCCGCATCGTGACCGTCGTCAGCCAGGCCGCGAGGCGCTCGTCGTCCAGGTCCGGGCGTTCCGCGGCGCGCAGCATCGCCTCGTGCACCGCGTCCTCGGCGTCCTCCGCACTCATCGACCTGCGCCGGGCCACCTTGAGCAGCTGCTCGCGATGACTCCACATGAGCCGCCAACGCTCGTCGTCGCCGTGCGGCATCGCAGGTGTCCGTGCACATGTCTCCGCAGAGATCTCCGCGGGCATGTTCCCAGGCATGTCCGCAGGCATGTCCGTCGCCATGAGGGCCCCTTCGCACTCATCCGCCGGTCTCGGTGCCGTCCGGCGGGGGGCGACATTACCGCCGAGTATCGGAGGTTGTGGAGGGGGGAGCGGTCATCGATTTCGCGCTGTTACTGGTCAGCGGGGCGTCGTCGGAGAGCAGGTCGTCGGCGGGGAGCCCGATGTCCGGGGTGGGGAGGGGGAGTTGGGGCTCCGTCGTCTCCTCCGGCTCCTCGGGGGTGGTGGCCGGACGGGTTGGGACGGGTGCCGACGGGGTGGGGCTCGGGTGGGCGGAGGGGCGCGGCGACGAGGCCTCCCTCGGCTTCGAGGGCTTCGAGGGCTTCGGGGGCGTCCGCGACGGCTCAGGACGTATCCCGGAATCGGTCGAACTGTCCGGTACCACCCGGTGCCCGTCCAGGAAGTACGCGTACCAGGCCCGCACCGTGCGCAGATAGGCCGCCGATTGGTTGTAGCCGAGGATCGCCCGGTCCAGCTCGGCCGGGAGCGACAGATCCCGCCCGCCCGCGCACAGGTAGCGCCCGGCGGCGAGGGCCGCGTCGTGGACGTTGTTCGGATCCGCACGGCCGTCGCCGTTGCCGTCCGCGCCCCAGCGGGCCCACGTCGACGGGATGAACTGCATCGGCCCGACCGCGCGGTCGTACACCGCGTCCCCGTCGTGGACGCCGCCGTCGGTGTCCCGGATCCGTGCGAAGGCCACGCCGTCCAGCCGTGGCCCGAGGATCGGCGTCACGGTCGTACCGTCCGACGTCACCCGCCCGCCCCGGGCCTGACCGGACTCCACCTGCCCGATCGCCGCCAGCAACTGCCACCGCAGCCGACAGCCGGGTGCCTCGCGCGCGAGCCGCTCCTCCGCGCGGCGGTACGCGGCGAACACGCTCGCCGGAAGCGGGGCGCCCGCGTCGGCCGGTGCCGGTGCCGTCTCGCCGGCGTGCTTCGCGGTCCGTAGGGGCGGCAGCTCGGTGCGGTACGGGGTGTCGCCGGAGACAGTGGGGCCTTGCTCGGCGCGTGGCTGCCTCTGGTTCTGGTCCGGGGCCCGTTCCGCGACCACCCCCGGTGCCCCTGACGCGGTCAGCGCGACCATCGCCGCGATCGCGGCCGCCGTACCCCTCGCAGCTCTCACTCCGTGCCCTGCCACTTGCTGTCCCCTCCCCACAGACGGATGCCTGTCGTCTGCTCTACGGGGTGGGGCGGCCGGTCCGTCGCGCGGGTTCGTGCGCGGTGTCCCGCCGCTACGGCTTCCGTACGCCGCTGAGCGCCTCCTCCGCCCGCTGGTCCACGATGTGTGTGACCAGGTGCTGGGCCGCTCCGAAGACGATCGACCAGCCGATGATCTGGGCGGAGCTGTCGAGGTTGCTCAGGCCGGGGACGAAGGCGCCCTTGATGAGCAGGATTCCGGCGACGGCGGACAGGGCGCCCATGGGGAACTTCAGTACGGCGGCGGCGAGCGGGAGGCGGAACTGGTACTGGGTGGCGTGGTTGGGCTGAATCCGGCGCACCGCCGTGACCACGGTGAGGGACGCTCCGATGAGCCCCGCGAACTCCACGGTGAGGACGTCCTGGTTCCTGGCGTATTTGCTGGTGACGACGTCCGTGACGGCGGGGGCCTCGGCCATCGGGGGCGGACCCACCGGCGGGACCTCGTGCTCGCCGGTGGGGCAGACCACCCGGTTGCCGGGCGGCTGCGGCTGGAAGCACAGGTCCACCGCGTCCTCGTCGGCGTAGCCCCACACCGCCAGCGCGATCAGGCCCAGGATCGCCGCCCCCGTGAAGATCCACAGCAGGTCCGCCAGGACGCGTACGCGCCGGTGCCTGCCGCCCAGGGACGCGTAGGCGAAGGCGAGCGCCCTGACCAGCGTGCTCCGGTCCTGGTCCGTGACGGGAGCCTGGCCGGCCTCGACCCTCTCGGCGACGTCCTGCACGGCCTGCCGCTGCGGACTTGTCTCCGACAGGTTCCGGCGCACCATGCCCAGGATCTCCGGGGTCCTCGCGCGGACCTCGTCGTCGCAGGCGATGGAGAGCAGATCGGCGTCGGCGGCCCGGATGTTCGACCAGATGCGCTCCAGGGTGCCGGCTCTGGGCTGGAACCTCGGCACGTTCAGACATGCCGCCTCGGCCTGGTCGAGATGCCCCCGCGCCCCGTCGAGCACCGCCCGGCGCCGGCCGTCGACGTCCCCCGCACCACCGCTCTCCGCCATGGCCAGCTGGGTGCGCAGCCGGGAGATCACGGTCAGCGGCAGCTCCAGCCAGGGCGCGAGATTGATCCTCTGCCGCGCGGACATCCGGGCCTCCGTGCCTACCCTCGGGAACCTCCAGTACGACACGTCCGCGCCCCGCACGACCAGGCAACTGCTCCCCGCGGGTGAATCACCGTTCCGGGCTATTCCTGGAGGCCGAAGTTCCGGGATTCATCTACTCATGAGAGGTGGCCCCGGTGCTTTTGGAGGCAATACGTGGACGGTAACGGCGGCAACCCCGACAACCGCAAACTCCCCATCGTCTACGTCCGTGGCTTCGCCGGCGGCACGAGCGGGATCAACAAGGCCGTGGACGACCCCTTCTACGGCTTCAACGAGGGCTCCACCCACGTCCGCGTCGGCGCCGGCAACGAGCCGCTCTTCCACCAGTTCGAGAGCCCGCTGCTGCGGCTGATGCAGGAAGAGGGCTACGACCTCCTCGTGAAGGGTGACCAGCGGGCCTATCTGGCCGGCCGGCAGGCGGGCCAGGTCCGCCCCGACACCATCTGGATCCACCGCTTCTACGACCGCTCGGCCTCGACCTGGGGCGGTAAGCCGCAGGAGTACCGGCTGGAGGACGCCGCCGCCGATCTGCGCGACCTGATCGACGAACTCCGTGTGAAGACAGGCGCGCCCGCCGTCATCCTCGTGGCCCACTCGATGGGCGGCATGATCTGCCGCTGCCTGCTCCAGAAGATCCTGCCCGACGAGGGGCGCGCGGCCGCCGACTGCGTCGCCAAGTTCTTCACCTACGGCACCCCGCACGGCGGCATCTCCTTCGACCTCGGGGGCGGGCTGCTGGAGAAGATGCGGGACACGTTCGGCATCCAGGGCGCGGACATCTTCGGGCCGCGGCGGATGTACGAGTACCTCACCCCGCAGGCCGAGCTGGACCGGGCGCCCCACGCGCCCAGCGGGTGGGACGCCCGCAGGATGCCGCAGGGGCCGGGGGCGCTGCCCGTCGAGCGGATCTTCTGCCTCGTGGGCACCAACCCGGCCGACTACGACGTCGCCCTCGGCCTGTCCTCGGCGGCCGTCGGGCCGCACAGCGACGGGCTCGTGCAGATCGAGAACGCGTATGTGCCGGGCGCGCAGCGGGCTTTCGTGCACCGCAGCCACAGCGGGCGCTACGGCATGGTCAACTCCGAGGAGGGCTACCAGAACCTGCGGCGGTTCCTGTTCGGGGACACCCGGATCGAGGCGTCGCTGGTCGACTACCGGCTGCCCGATGACGACGACATCGTGTGGCAGGCCGAGGCCCGGCTGACGGTGCGAGGGCTGCCCGTGATGATGCACGAGCGGCTCGCGGCCCACTGGTGCCCCATCCAGCTCGACGGACGCCGGACAGGGGAGGACGCCTCGGTCTCGCTGGCCACCACCTTCCTCAACAGCGGTCTGCGGGCCCCCACGGCCACCGACGAGCCCATGCGGTTCATCCTCGACGTGCGGCTGATCTCCCTGCGCGAGCGGGGCGGCTTCCTCGGTCTCGGCGACCATCTGGAGCAGTCCGCCGACTTCTCCGACATCCTCGTCATCGACGTCGGCCCACCGGACACCGGCCCCAGCATCTGGGCCACCTGGAACTCGGAGATCGACGGTGCCATCCGCGACCACCAGGCCGCCGGCTCGCCCCGCTCCGACGAGGACCCCACCGCCGGCCGCTGGGTCGCCCACATCCCGCTGCCCGCCACCACCGCACGCCTCGTCGGCCCCGACGCGAGGATCCGGCTCGTCGCGACGCCCTGGACGTGAGCGGCGCGGATACCGCGAGGCGTGCCTGAGTAAACTGACCGTATGCCGAAACCGCCGTCGACCGACGCGGTACCGGATGTCCTGCTCGTCCTCGGCGATCCCCGCACCTGTGAGCCGCTCTCCGCGCTGCTGGAGCTGACCGGCCACCGGACCGTCGCGGTGGGCCGCGGCACCGAGGCCACCGCCCTGCTCGCCGAGCGCCGGTTCGATCTGGTCATCCTCGATGTGACGCTGCCGGACACCGAGGCGCTCCGGCACAGCCGCCGTCTCCTCGCCCCCGACCGCCCGGCCGTCCTGCTTCTCACCGGGACCGGCGAGTTCCTCGGCAGTCTCCCCGGCGGCGGCCCCGGCACGGAAGGACAGCCGGGCCGGGCGCCCGGCAGAGTGGCCGAAGTCCTAGCCCGGGCACGGCAGTTGGTGCGCACCGGCGAGCCCGCCGGATGGGACGGCGCGCTGCGCTACGGCGACCTCGTACTGGACGACGCCACCCGCCGGGCCCGCCGCGGCGAGCGCACCATCGAGCTCACGCCCGCCGAGTACCGGCTGCTGCGATGTCTGCTGGTCAACGCCGAACGCGTGCTGTCCAAGGAGCAGATCGGCCGGCATGTCTGGGACGAACCTCCCACCGACGGTGCCGTCGAGCGGCTCGTGTCCCGGCTCAGTTGCAAGGTGAACGCCGAGCAGGCGGCGCTCATCCACACCCGCAGGGGCTTCGGGTACTGGCTGGGCCAGGCGGCACGGCCGTAAGGGACCCTGTTCGGCAAGGTGTGACCTGGGTCATATTGATCACGTGTCCGGGATATGTCCGGGAGCTGTCAGCCCGCCTCGCTTCACTGGTCCTCGACTTCCCCTGTCCCGGCCCTCCCCACGGCCGGCCCCACGACCGAGGAGAGCCCCTCCATGTCCGATCTGGACTTCGACCCCGAAGCGCTGCGTGCCAAGTACCGCACCGAGCGGGACCGCCGTGTCCGCCCCGACGGCGGCGGCCAGTACCGGCACATCGCCGGGGAGTTCGGCGCGTACGACGAAGACCCGCACGCCGACCCGGAGTTCACCCGTGAGCCGCTGCACGACCGGGTCGAGGCCGTGGTCGTCGGCGGCGGCTTCGGCGGGCTGCTCGCCGGGGCGCGGCTGCGGCAGGCCGGTGTGGAGTCGATCCGGGTCGTGGAGAAGGGCGGGGACTTCGGCGGCACCTGGTACTGGAACCGGTACCCGGGCATCCACTGCGACATCGAGTCGTACATCTATCTGCCGCTGCTCGAAGAACTCGGCTACGTCCCCAGGTGGAAGTACTCCCCGGGCGAGGAGATCCGCGAGCACGCGCGGGCCGTCGCCCGCCGCTTCGGCCTCTACGACCAGGCCTGCTTCCAGACCCAGGTCACCGAACTGCGCTGGGACGAGGAGGAGTCGGAGTGGATCGTCGCCACCGACCGCGGTGACCGGATGCGGGCGCGGTACGTCGTCGTCTCCAGCGGCACCCTCAGCCAGGCCAAACTCCCCGGCATCCCCGGCATCGAGACCTTCCGCGGCCACACCTTCCACACCAGCCGCTGGGACTACGCCTACACCGGCGGCGACGCGGGCGGCGGCCTGACCGGGCTCGCCGACAAGCGCGTCGCCGTGATCGGCACCGGCGCCACCGCCATCCAGGTCGTACCGCACCTCGGGGCGGACGCGGCGCAGGTGTACGTCTTCCAGCGCACCCCGTCCACCGTGGACGTACGCGGCAACCGGCCCACCGACCCGGAGTGGGCGAACAGCCTGGAGCCCGGGTGGCAGCGGCGCCGCAGGGAGAACTTCCTCAAGGTCGTCACCGGCGTCCGGCAGGACGAGGACCTGGTGGACGACGCCTGGACGTCCAGCGCCCGGCTCCAGGAGAAGCTCATCCCGACCAACGCCTACGCGCAGGTCCCGGCAGAGGAGCGCGAACGCGCCTACGAGATCGCCGACTTCCAGAAGATGAACGAGCTGCGGGCCCGGGTCGAGGCCATGGTCGAGGACCCGGAGACCGCCGAGAAGCTCAAGCCCTGGTACCGCTACATGTGCAAGCGGCCCACGTTCAGCGACACCTACCTGCAGACCTTCAACCGGCCCAACGTCACCCTCGTCGACACCGCCGACACCCACGGCGTGGAGCGGATCACCGAGAACGCCGTCGTGGTCGGCGGGACGGAGTACGAGGTCGACTGCATCGTCTTCGCGACCGGCTTCGAGGTCGGCATCTCGGGCGTGCTGTCCGGACGGCTGCCGGTGTACGGCCGGGACGGCGCCGATCTGCTGGGGACCTGGACGAGCGGCGGCCCGCGGACACTGCACGGGTTCTACAGCCAGGGGTTCCCCAACCTCTTCCACCTCGGCCCGCTGCAGAACGCCTCCGCCGTGAACTACGTCCACATCCTCGACGAACAGGCCACCCACGTCGCCGAGGTCGTGGCCGAGGCCCGCAAGCGAGGGGCCCGGTACGTCGAGCCGAGCAGCGACGCGCAGGACGCCTGGGTGGCGACGATCCGTCAGAAGGCGGCCGATCTCCACAAGTTCCAGGCCGAGTGCACGCCCGGCTACTACAACAACGAGGGCCGCCCGAGGGAGCGCAGCGAGTCGTACGGCGACGGCCCGGTCGCCTTCCACGAGCTGCTGCGGCGCTGGCGTTCGGAGGGCGGCATGCGCGAGGTGCTGGTGGAGGGTGGCGAGGCATGAGCAGGCACGGCGACCAACCCGTCATCAGTGCCCGTTGGGCGCCCCGGCGGCTCAACCCGGCGAATCCGCTGTGGGGTTCCAACGGCGTCGCGTTCGGGCCCGACGGGCGGCTGTACGTCGCCCAGTTCCTCGCCGGGCAGATCAGCGCCGTCGACCCGGCCACCGGGGACGTCGAGGTGGTCGTACCGATGGACAGTCCCGTCCAGTCCCCGGACGACCTCGCCTTCGGCGCGGACGGCTCGATGTACATCGCCGACCTGGTGCCGGGCCGGGTGTGGCGGCGCGGCCCGGAGGGGGAGTACACGCTGGTCTCCGACGAGGTGGCCAACCCCAACGGGATCACCTGCGTCGGCGACCGGCTGTTCGTGAACGAGATGAAGCCCGACGGCCGCCTGATGGAGCTCTTCCCCCACGGCGGCGACCCGCGGGTCCTGACGGAGGGGCTCGCCCTCGGCAACGCCATGCAACTCGGCCCCGACGGCCACCTGTACTACCCGCACATGATGAGCGGCCCGAACCCCCTGCTCACCGGCCAGGTCTGGCGGATCCCGCCGGACGGCGGCCTGCCCGAGGTGGTCGCGGACGACGTCCATCAGCCGGTCGCGGTGCGGTTCGACCAGGGCGGGGTGCTGCATGTGCTCTCCCGCGGCCCCGAGGGCATCGTCACCCGCATCGACCTGCACGGCAGCGGCTCGCGCACCCTCGTCACCAGCGGCGTCGTCGGGCTGGACAACGCGGCCTTCGACGCCGAGAACCGCATGTTCGTCTCCAGCTACGCCAGCGGCGGCGTCACCGAGCTGCACCCCGACGGCCGCACCCGCGAACTCGTGCCGCGCGGCCTCGACGGACCGTACGGCGTGACCGTCGACCTCGGCGGACGGGTCTACGCCGCCGACCACTACCGCGTCGCCCGCCCCGAGCCCTCCCGGGAGGGCGGCGTCACCACCCACGCCCTGCTGCACTTCGCGCACGGCATCGTGGCCGACGGCGAACTCCTGCACCTCACCTCGCAGTTCGGGCAGGTCCAGACGTACGACCCCGGGACCGGGGCCACGCGGGAGAGGGCGGGCGGACTGCGCCGGCCGCTCGGCATCACGGTCGCGCCGGACGGTTCGCTGGTCGTCGCCGAGTCGGACGCGGGGCGGGTCGTGGCCGTCGGGTCGGACGACGCCGTCACCGTGCTCGCCGAGGACGGGCTCGAACTGCCCGTGGACGTGGCCTTCGACGCCGAGGGGCGCTGCTACGTCAGCGACGAGCGGCTGGGCGCGGTGCTGCGGATCGAGGCGGACGGGTCGGCGGCGGTCGTCGTGGACGGGCTCGACGCACCGCAGGGGCTCGCCGTGCTGGGGGACGAGCTGTTCGTGGTGGAGACGGGGCCGCGCAGGCTGCGGGCCGTATCGCCGGCGACGGGGGAGACCCGCGTCGACGCGGAGGACCTGCCGGTCGGGCCGCCTCCCGGGGTGGTCCCGCGTGCGGAACCCGATCTCTTCGCCCACGGGATGCCGGGAATGGCCCGTCGGTTCGCCGGGCTGGCGGCGGGGGCGGACGGGACGTTGCTGCTGTCGGCGAACGGGGAGGGAACGGTGCTGCGGCTGACGCCGACGCGGTAACCGGTTGAGATACCGCCGTGCTTCGGTGAGGGTCTGAAGGCATGGAGTACTTCTGCTACCACCGTGACCGGCCCGGCTCGCTCACATTGCGCGACGAGCTGCTGGAGGAGCACTGGTCCTACATGGACCGGTACGCGAAGGAGCTGATCGCCCGCGGCCCCACCTTCGCCGATGACGGCGAGACACCCACCGGCAGTGTGCACATCGTCGACCTGCCCGACGCCGCCGCCGCCCGCGCCTTCGCCTTCGACGAGCCCAACTACCAGGCGGGCGTGTACCGGGACGTGCTGGTGCGCCGGTGGCGCAATCTGCTGGGGCGCACCATGTGGGACTTCCCCGGCGGCCCGAGCGGCGGCAACCGGTACCTGGTGCTCGGCCTCGGCACGGGCCAGGCCGCCGACCTCGCCGGGCCGGCCGACCGGGACGCACTGATCGCGTACGGGCCTCTGCTGTCCGACGACGGCACCGCCTGGCTGGGTACGGCCGTGCTGCTCCAGGCGCCGGACCCGGACACCGCACGCGCCGTGCTGATCCCGGAGCGGTATGCCGACATCGAGGTCCATGAGTGGGAGTTCGGCGGGCGGCGGACCTGATTCCGCCTGAGTTCGGCGGGCGGCGGACCTGAATCCGCCTGATTCCGGCGGGCGGCGGACCTGATTCCGCCTACCCGCCTACCGCCTCCCCGCCCACCGCCTGCTCGCTACTCGCCGAACAACGGCTCCTGGCCCTCGAACGCCGCCGCTCCGTCCTCCTTCTCCGGCCGGTCCAGCCTCCTGTTCCGCGCCCCCACGACCAGGGCCGTCACCGCGGCCGTCGCCGCGAGAGCGGTCGGGACCATCCAGCCGCGGTCGAGGACGTGGCCCAGGGCGTGGTCCAGGGAGAGGCGGCCGGGGCCGGCGATCGCGAGGCCGGTCGCGGCCAGGCCCAGGGTGGCGGCGTACTCGTAGCCGCCGCTCTGGTTGAAGAAGCCGTTCGGGGCGTGCACCGCGGACGCCCCGGCCATCGCCCCGGCCGCCGCCGCGCCCGCCCCGGGCGTCGCCAGTCCCAGCGCCAGCAGGGTGCCGCCGCCGGTCTCCGCGAGGCCCGCGGCGGTCGCGCTCACCTTGCCGGGGCGGTAGCCGACCGACTCCATGAACTGGCCGGTCCCGTGGATGCCGTGGCCGCCGAACCAGCCGAACAGCTTCTGGGTGCCGTGCGCGACCAGCACCCCGCCGGCACCCAGCCGGAGCAGCAGCAGACCCAGATCACGCCGGCCGAGGGCCTTCCCGGCACACACAGCACTCTCAGTACTCACAGCGACTCCCGGAACAGTCAGCAGGGACAGGTCCCCTCCCGCGTATCCACCGTGGCACCGAAGACACCCGACCGGCCCGCCTTCGCCGCCGTTCGGGTGGCGGACCGCCGGGGGCGGTGTGAGGCTGACCGGTATGACGATTCAGACGTCCAAACTCAGCGACCCGGCTGTCCGCGCCTTCGTCACCGCCGTCAACGCCCATGACCGCGAGGGCTTCCTGAACATCCTCGCGCCCGGCGCGACCATGGCGGACGACGGTGCCGACCGCGACCTCGCCGACTGGATCGAGCGGGAGATCTTCTCGTCCCACGGCCACATGGAGGTCGACAACGAGTCGAACCACGGCCGCGACCTCCTCGCCAGCTACAGCAACGACACCTGGGGCGAGATGCGCACCCGGTGGCACTTCGAGATCGAGGACGACGGCAGGATCTCCCGCTTCGAGACCGGCCAGGCGTAACCGCCGGGGGGAGATTCGCGCAAGCGCTTGCCCTCGTGTGCACTCCAACCTCTAACGTCCCGGCTCATGGAGACCAAGAGGACCAAGAGGACTTTGGGACGCACCGGCATCGAGGTCAGCGCGCTCGGCTTCGGCTGCTGGGCCATCGGCGGTGAGTGGCAGTCCGCCGACGGGCAGCCGCTCGGCTGGGGCAAGGTGGACGACGAGGAGTCGGTACGGGCGGTCCGGCGCGCCCTCGACCTGGGCGTCACCTTCTTCGACACCGCCGACACCTACGGCGCCGGGCACAGCGAACGCGTCCTCGGCCGCGCCCTGGGCAAGCGCCGCGCCGATGTCGTCGTCGCCACCAAGTGGGGCAACGTCTTCGACGAGGAGACCCGCACCCTCACCGGCGCCGACGACACCCCCGAGTACGCCCGCCGGGCACTGACCGCCTCGCTCAAGCGGCTCGGCACCGACCATGTCGACCTCTACCAGCTGCACCTGTCCGACGCCGACCCCGAGCGCGCCGCCCAACTCCGCGACGCCTGCGAGGAGTTCGTGCGCGAGGGGCTGATCCGGGCCTACGCCTGGAGCACCGACGACCCGGCCCGCGCCGCCGTCTTCGCCCGCGGGGAGCACTGCGCGGCCGTACAGCACATGGCCAATGTGCTCCAGGACGCGCCGGAGATGTTCGCGCTGTGCGAGGAACTGGAGCTGGCGAGCGTCAACCGCAGCCCGCTGGCGATGGGCCTGCTGACCGGCAGGCGCAGGAGCGGCCAGGCCCTGGAGGCCGGGGACATCCGCAGCCGGCCGCCGCAGTGGCTGCAGGGCTTCGAGGACGGGTCGGGCGCCGCCCCGGACTGGGTCGCCCGCGTCGACGCGCTGAAGGACGTCCTCACCAGCAACGGCCGCACCCCCGGCCAGGGCGCCCTCGCCTGGCTCTGGGCCCGCAGCCCCCGCGCCATACCGATCCCGGGATTCCGCTCCGTAACCCAGGCCGAACAGAACGCGGACGCCCTGGCAAAGGGCCCACTGACGCCGGAGCAGCTGACCGAGGTCAACAGCATCCTGGCCCGCTGAACCCCCGGCACTGCAACGCCCTAAAGGGGCGCGGGGCTGAGTCGATATGCGGCCCTGCAACGCCCCTAAAGGGGCGCGGGGAACTGCGCGACCAGCCACGACGGCGCAGCAGACAACCGACGACCAATCGCGGCACCCAGCGGAGCGCTAACGCGGCAGCCGTTCCACGCACCGGTGCGTACCTCGCGGTCCCACGCGAGATCCACCCCCACCCGGTGATCGTGGAACGGCTGCCGCCTCCCCCCTCGGAGTGGTCCACGGAAGCTCGCTGCTCCAAATGTGAAGCTCTGGTGCAGGAGAAGTTGAGCATATGCCGCCCACCGGCCGCGATGCAGCGGAATTTTATATTCCGGTTGTGCAAGTTGTGGAGATGACGGCAGGAAGCCGGACCCTCAGCCGCGTCCCACGTACGGCATCGCCGTAGCCAGCACCGTCGCGAACTGCACATTCGCCTCCAGCGGCAGCTCCGCCATGTGCCGCACGGTCCGCGCCACGTCGGCGACGTCCATGACCGGCTCGGGGACCACGGACCCGTTGGCCTGCAGCGCACCCGTCTGCATCCGGGCGGTCATGTCGGTCGCCGCGTTGCCGATGTCGATCTGGCCGACGGCGATGTCGTACGGCCGCCCGTCCAGCGACAGCGACTTGGTCAGGCCGGTCAGCGCGTGCTTGGTCGCCGTGTAGGGCGCCGAGCGCGGGCGGGGGGTGTGCGCGGAGATCGAGCCGTTGTTGATGATCCGGCCGCCGTGCGGGTCCTGCTCCTTCATCTGCCGGAACGCCGCCTGTGCGCACAGGAAGGCCCCGTTCAGGTTGGTGTCCACGACATGCCGCCACGCGTCGTACGACAGCTCCTCGAACGGCACCCCGCCAGGACCGAACGTCCCCGCGTTGTTGAACAGCAGGTCCACCCGCCCGAACCGCGCCACGGCGGCGGCGAACAGCGCGGCCACGTCCTCCTGCCGCGCCACGTCCGTCCGTACGGCGAGCGCGGCCCCGTCGGGCACCAGTCCCGCCGTCTCCTCCAGTGTCTCCACGCGCCGCCCGGCCAGCGCCACCGACCAGCCCGCGCGCAGCAGTTCCGTCGCGACCGCCCGCCCGATGCCGGAGCCGGCGCCGGTCACCACGGCGATCCTCGTGTCCGTTTGCCTGTTCGTCATGGGCCCGCAGCGTAGGCGAGGGTCCGCCATCCGGAACTCATCCATCCGCCATCCGGGTGTTGTGTACGCGCCAAGCGAGTGTCGTCCCCGGCCACTCCAATGCCTCATGCATCCATCAGGCAGGGGAGGACCGGATGACAATCACACAACACGCGCCCCAGCACACCGCCGAACTCCGTGCCGCCGCCCGGCACATCGGCCGCCGCCACTTTCTGACACTCACCGGCGCCGCCGCCGCGCTCGCCTTCGCCGTGAATCTACCGGCCGCGGGCGCGGCGAGCGCCGCCCGGCTCGACCCGCGCAAGATCACCGACAACCCCTTCACCCTCGGCGTCGCCTCCGGCGACCCGCTGCCCGGGTCCGTCGTCCTGTGGACCCGCCTGGCCCCCGCCCCGTACCAGCCCGACGGCGGACTGCCCGCCGAACGCGTCACCGTCCACTGGGAGCTGGCCCACGACGAGAAGTTCAGCGGCATCGTCAGACGGGGCACCGCCACCGCGCACCCCGAGTTCCACCACACGGTCCACGTCGAGGTCGACCACCTGGACGCGGACCGCGTCTTCCACTACCGCTTCCGCACCGGCGACTGGATCAGCGAGACGGGCCGCACCCGCACCGCGCCCCTCGCGGACGCCGCGACCAGCTCGCTCACCCTGGCGGCCGTCTCCTGCCAGGCCTACACCGACGGCTACTACACGCCGTACCGGCATCTCGCGCAGGACGACGTGGACGTCGTCTTCCACCTCGGCGACTACCTGTACGAGTACGCGGTCAACTCCGTCGGCGGCTACCGCAACTACACCGACCGCACCCTCCCCGCCGTGTTCAACCGCGAGACGGTGACCCTGGAGGACTACCGGCTGCGCTACGCCCTGTTCAAGACCGACCCCGACCTCAGGGCCGCACACGCCGCGCACCCCTTCGTCGTCACGTGGGACGACCACGAGACCGAGAACAACTACGCCGACGACATCCCCGAGAACAACGTCCCGCCGGAGGAGTTCCTGCTCCGCCGCGCCTCCGCCTACCGGGCCTACTGGGAGAACCAGCCGCTGCGCAGCCCCCAGCAGCCCACCGGCCCCGACATGCGGCTCTACCGGCGCCTGCAGTGGGGCCGGCTCGCCCAGTTCGACGTACTGGACACCCGCCAGTACCGCTCCAACCAGGCCTACGGCGACGGCTCCCAGATCCCCGGCCCGGACGTCGACGACCCGGCGCGCACCATGACCGGCGAGACCCAGGAGCGGTGGCTGCTCGACGGCTGGCGCGACTCCACGGCGCTGTGGAACGTCGTACCGCAGCAGGTCACCTTCTCCCAGCGCAAGTTCGACACCACGGCGCCCTCACGGGTGTCGATGGACGCCTGGGACGGCTACCGCGCCTCCCGCCGCCGGGTGCTGGACGGGGCGAAGGCGGCCGGCATCGAGAACCTGATGGTGCTCACCGGTGACGTCCACGTCGGCTACGGCTTCGACATCAAGGACGACTTCGACGACCCGGCCTCCGCCACCCTCGGCACGGAGATCGTGGCCACGTCGATCGCCAGCGGCCGGGACGGCATCGACAAGCCCGCCAACTGGGACGCGTACATGCAGGCCAACCCGCACATGAAGTTCTACAACGGCCGGCGCGGCTACGTCACCGTCGCGCTGGGGGAGGCGCAGGCCCGGGCCGACTTCAAGACGGTGCCGTACGTGACCCGGCCCGGGGCGCCGATCTCGACGGCCGCGTCCTTCGTCACGCAGGCCGGGGAGCCGGGGCTCACACCGGCGTGAGCGCGGGTGCCTCGGGCGCGGCGTCCCCGTCGGGGGCCTCGCCCGGGTAGCGGACGCCGACGCGGTCCCGGATCGCGTCGAGCGTCCGCATCACCGCGAGCGTGCCGTCCAGCGGGACCAGCGGCGACTCGGTCTCTCCGGCCCGCAGCGCCCGCATCACCTCGGCGGCCTCGTGGCGGAGGCTGTTGCGGGGCCCGTCCGCGGGCTCGGCCGTGAACTCCTCGGGGTCACGGCCGTCGCGGTGCAGTACGAAACGGTCCGGGAAGAAGAAGCCGTTCGGCACGTCGATACGGCCGCCCGAGCCGGTCACGGACGCCGAGGTGGCCGTACCGCCGACGATGGAGCAGTGCAGCGAGGCGAGCGCACCGCCGTCCCAGGAGAGCAGGGCGCCCGTCTGCAGGTCGACGCCCTCCGCGGACAGCGTCGCGCGCGCCGTCACCTCCGACGGCTCCCCGAGCAGCAGCTGGGCGAAGGAGACCGGGTAGACACCGAGGTCCAGCAGCGCGCCGCCGCCCTGCGCCGGGTCCCGCAGCCGGTGCGCGGGCGGGAAGGGCCCGGCCAGCCCGAAGTCGGCCTGGACATGACGCACTTCGCCGATGGCGCCGTCGTCCACCAGGGCCTTGAGACGCCGGATCAGCGGGTTGCAGTACATCCACATGGCCTCCATCAGGAAGCTTCCGCGCGCCTGCGCCAGGGCGACCAGTTCCCCGGCCTCGCGCGCGTTCAGCGTGAACGCCTTCTCGCACAGCACGTTGCGCCCGGCCTCCAGACACAGGCCGGCGGCCGTGCGGTGGGCCGAGTGCGGGGTGGCGACGTACACGACATCGATGTCCTCGTCCTGGGCTAGCGCGGCCCAGTCGCCGTACGCCCGGGGAATCCCGAACCGCTCGGCGAACGCGTCGGCCGAGTCCTGCCGCCGGGAGGCGACGGCCACCACATCGGCGTCGGGCAGATCGACCAGGTCGGCCGTGAAGGCGGCCGCGATCCCGCCGGTAGCCAGAATCCCCCACCGCACGTTTCGTTCCGCCACTGCGGCCCCACCCCTCGCTCATGTGACCCTAGGCACTCTGTACGAGCTGAGAGCATAGAGGGCGGATCACTTGGAGAGGGAGGGGCGCATGGGGGACCGTGGGGGGCCGATACCGGACATACCGCAGTCGGCGACACAGGACGCGACGCAATCCGCGACACCGGCACCGACATCGGCAGCGACACCGGCTCCAGCACCGACGGCGAAGCAGCGACCCTCCACCCGCTCCCTCCGCCGCACCGGCTTCCTCGTCACCTTCATCCTCGGCGGTCTGACGGCCACGCCCCCGCTGGCGATGGACATGTACCTCCCGGCGCTCCCCGAGGTCACCGGCGCCCTGCACGCGCCCGCCGCGACCGTCCAGCTCACGCTCACCGCCTGCCTGGCCGGCATGGCGCTCGGGCAGCTGGTGGTCGGCCCGATGAGCGACCGATGGGGCCGCAGACGCCCGTTGCTGGCGGGGCTGGCCGTGTACATCGTGGCCACCGCGCTCTGCGCGTTCGCACCCACCGTGGAGTTCCTGGTCGCCTTCCGGCTGGCGCAGGGCCTCGCGGGCGCGGCGGCGATCGTGATCGCGCGGGCGGTCGTACGCGACCTCTACGACGGCGTGGCCATGGCCCGCTTCTTCTCGACCCTGATGCTGATCTCGGGGGTCGCCCCGATCGTGGCGCCGCTCATCGGCGGGCAGATCCTGCGGGTGACGGACTGGCGGGGCGTGTTCGTCGTGCTCACGGTGATCGGCGCGCTGCTCGCCGGGCTGGTCTGGCGGCGGCTCCCCGAGACCCTGGCGCCGGAGGACCGGCATGAGGGCGGGGTCGGTGAGGCGCTGCGCGCGATGCGGGGGCTGCTGGCCGACCGTGCCTTCGCCGGGTACATGCTGGCCGGAGGGTTCGCCTTCGCCGCCCTCTTCGCGTACATAGCGGCGTCGCCGTTCGTGGTCCAGGAGATCTACGGGGCCTCGCCGCAGACCTTCAGCCTGCTGTTCGGGCTCAACTCGGTCGGGCTGGTGATCGTCGGCCAGATCAACGGCAAGGTGCTGGTGGGGCGGGTGAGCCTGGACCGGGTGCTGGGCGCGGGCCTGACGGTGGTGATCCTGGCGGCCACGGCGCTGCTGCTGATGTCCACCGGCGTCTTCGGCGAGGTCGGCCTGCTGCCGGTGGCCGCGGCTCTCTTCGTCCTGATGTCCGCGATGGGGGTGACGCTCCCCAACACCCAGGCCCTCGCCCTGCTGCGCACCAGGCACGCCGCCGGATCCGCCTCCGCGCTCCTCGGTACGTCGTCCTTCCTCATCGGAGCGGTCGCCTCGCCCCTCGTGGGCGTCGCCGGGGAGGACACCGCCGTCCCGATGGCCGTCGTCCAACTGGCCGCGGCACTGGTGGCGCTGGCCTGCTTCATGGGAATGTGCCGTCCCTGGAACACGCGTGCGGACAGACGTTCGGACGGACGGGCGGCTGCGGAGGGAGCAGACAGCTGAGCGCGCCGAGACTGCGCGGGGACACGCCGGAAAGGGCCGGACTCGACCCCGAGGAGATCCGTCATCTCGTCCGCGAGGTCCACGACCTCACCACCGGCTCTCGCCCGTGGGCGGCCGGTGTGGTGCTGGCCGTGGGGCGGGGGCCGTACCTCGCCGTCGAGGAGGCGGCGGGCTGGGCGGTCCGATACTCCGCGTACGACGAGGAGAAGGACTCGGGCGTGGAGCTCCCGCCCGACTCCCGGATCCCGATGACCACGTCGACCCCCTGCGACCTGGCCTCCCTCACCAAACTCTTCACCTCGGTCGCGGCGGTGCAGCAGATCGAGCGCGGCACGCTCGGCATCGACGCGCGGGTCGGGGCGTACCTGCCGGACTTCCGGGCGGCGTCCCGGCACGACGTCACGGTGCGCCAGCTGCTCACCCACACCTCCGGGCTGCGCCCCGAACTGCCGCTGTACGACTGCGCGGACGACGCGGAGCGTCTGGAACTGCTGCGCGCGGAGCCGCCGATAGGGGTCCCCGGCACCTACTGCTACTCCGACCTGAACCTGCTCCTGCTCCAGCACGTCCTGGAACGCATCACGGGCCGCACGCTCGACGTCCTGATCCACGACGGCATCACCCGCCCGCTCGGCATGACGGCGACCCACTTCGGCCCCTGTCCGGCGGCGGCAGCGACGGAGGACCAACGCCGCCCCTGGGCCAAGGCGGACCGCGGCATGCTCCGCGGCATCGTCCACGACGAGAACGCCTGGTCCCTGGGCGGCGTCGCAGGCCACGCGGGCCTGTTCTCGACCGCACGCGACCTCGCCGTCTTCTGCCGCACACTCCTCTCCGGCGGCTCACACGGCCCCGCCCGCATCCTCGGCCCCGACTTCGTGGACCTCCTCCTCACCCCACCCGGCCTGGGCTTCGCGATCGACCAGCCCTGGTTCATGGGAGAACTGTCGGGCCGGGGCGCCGCAGGCCACACCGGCTTCACCGGCACGTCCCTGGTCCTGGACCCGGCCACGGACACCTTCCTGGTACTGCTGGCGAACACGGTCCATCCGCGCAGGCGGGGGGCGGACAGCCGGCCACGGGCAAGGGCGGGCACGAGGGTGGCCCGGGCGGTGCGGTAGCGCCTTTCAGCCCGTCCGGCGTTTGAGGACGAGGCCCCTTCAGGGCCGAAGCGGGGGTCTGGGGGCGGCAGCCCCCAGGATGGGACGGGTAGGGGCGGCGGGGGCGCGAAAGGCGAGGCCCGCACCGGCGCCGGGCGCCCTCGTAGAATCGCCGCGTGAACGACCCCGCATCTCCGGCCGACGCCCTGCGCACCAGCCTCGCCACCCTCCTCGACGGTCTCCCGCCCCGCCAGGCCGCCCAGGCCGTCGACCGGCTGATCGCCAACTACCGGGGCGCCACCCCCACCGACGCCCCGATCCTCCGTGATCGCGCGGACGTGGCCGCCTACGCCGCCTACCGGATGCCCGCGACCTTCGAGGCGGTGCACGCGGCGCTGGAGGCGTTCGCGGCGGCCGTGCCGGGATGGGTGCCCGCCAGCCATGTCGACGTGGGCGGCGGCACCGGCGCCGCGACCTGGGCCGTCACCGCCACCTGGCCCGGCGAGCGCGGCGTCACCGTGCTGGACTGGGCCGAGCCCGCGCTGGCCATCGGCCGGGACATCGCCACCGCCAACCCGGCGCTGAAGAACACCCGTTGGCAGCGAGCGCGGATCGGATCGGCCCTCACCCTCGACCCCGCCGACCTCGTCACCGTCTCCTACGTCCTCAACGAACTCACCGCCCCCGACCGCACCAGCCTCATCGACACCGTCGCCGCCGCGGCCCAGTCCGTCGTCATCGTCGAACCAGGCACCCCCGACGGCTATACCCGCGTCATCGAGGCCCGCGACCGTCTCCTCACCGCCGGCTTCCACATCGCCGCCCCCTGTCCGCACAGCGCCGCCTGCCCCATCGTCCCGGGCACGGACTGGTGCCACTTCTCGGCCCGGGTCAGCCGCTCCTCGCTCCACCGCCAGATCAAGGGCGGCTCCCTCGCCTACGAGGACGAGAAGTTCAGCTACGTCGCCGCCACCCGCCTCCCGGTCACCCCGGCCCCCGCCCGCGTCGTACGCAAACCCCAGATCCGCAAGGGCCAGGTCCTCCTCGACCTGTGCGAGACCGAACCCTCCCTGCGCCGCACCACGGTCACCAAACGCCACGGCGACCTCTACAAGGCGGCCCGCGACGCGGACTGGGGCGACGCCTGGCCGCCGGAGTCCGACTAGGGCCTGTCCGGCGGATCATGCCGGCGTCGCGGGGTCTGGCACGCGCATCTGCCGCGTTGTCGTCACTCGCCGACTCCCCCCCGCTCGAACAACCTCGCGCGGGGGGACCCCCATCGCGTCGACTCCCTCCTCCGCCTTGCAGCTGCACGCGCCAGACCCCGCTCGGGTAGGCCGGTCCGCACTGCTTCTTGCAGCCGGCCTGATCCGCCGGACAGGCCCTATGACGACTCCTCGGCGTGCCTCTCCTGGAGCTTGCGCAGCAGCTCCCGTTTCTGTGCCGTGGGGTCCGTCCCACCGCCGATCCGGTCACC
>JABFVM010000505.1 GCA_013362785.1 Streptomyces sp.
GTCTGACGGACCATCTCGATCCAGCGGTCCGGCAGCCCGGCCTGGCCACGCTCGTAGAAGCGCGGCGTGACACGCTGCTCCAGCAGGTCGTACAGCGCCGCCGCCTCTATGTCGTCGCGGTGGTCCGGCTCCGTACCGGTGCCGTCGGCCGTGGGGATCGCCCAGCCGAAGTCGGGCTGGAACCACTCGTCCCACCAGCCGTCCAGGACGGAGAGGTTGAGGCAGCCGTTCAGCGCCGCCTTCATGCCCGACGTGCCGCACGCCTCCAGCGGCCTGAGCGGGTTGTTCAGCCAGATGTCGCAGCCCGGATACAGCTTCTGCGCCATCGCCATGCCGTAGTCCGGCAGGAACACGATCCGATGCCGCACCCGCGGATCGTCCGCGAACCTCACCAGCTCCTGGACCAGCCGCTTACCGCCGTCGTCCGCCGGATGCGCCTTGCCCGCCACCACGATCTGGATCGGCCGCTCCGGGTGCAGCAAGAGGTCCATCAGCCGGTCGCGGTCCCTGAGCATCAGCGTCAGCCGCTTGTACGACGGGACGCGCCGCGCGAATCCGATGGTGAGGACGTCGGGGTCCAGCACGCCGTCGATCCAGCCCAACTCGGCCGTTCCCGCGCCGCGTTGCCGCCAGGAGGTGCGCAGCCGGTCCCGTACCTCCGTCACCAGCTGCTCACGCAGGTTCCGGCGCAGCTCCCAGATGTCCTGGTCGGGGATGTCCCCGACCGCGTCCCAGCGGTCCGAGCCGCCGACGGTCATCGCGTCCTCGGTGCGCTGGGCGCCGATCTGGCGGGCGCCGAGCCGGAAGACCTCGGGGGCGACCCAGGTCGGGGCGTGGACGCCGTTGGTGACCGAGGTGATCGGGACCTCGTCGGGGTCGAACCCCGGCCACAGTCCGGAGAACATCTCGCGGCTGACGTTGCCGTGCAGCAGCGAGACGCCGTTCGCCCGCTGGCCCAGGCGCAGGCCCATCACGGCCATGTTGAAGAGGTTCGGTTCGCCGCCGGGGTAGGTCTCCATGCCCAGCTGGAGGACATGCTCGACGTCGATGCCCGGGAGTTCGGCGTCGGGGCCGAAGTGGTGGGCGACCAGCTCGCGGTCGAAGCGGTCGATGCCGGCCGGGACGGGGGTGTGGGTGGTGAAGACGGTCCCGGCGCGGACGGCCTCCAGCGCGGAGTCGAAGTCCATCCCCCCGGCGGCCAGTTCGGCGATGCGCTCCAGGCCGAGGAAGCCGGCATGGCCCTCGTTGGTGTGGAAGACCTCGGGTTCCGGGTGGCCGGTCAGCCGGCAGTACGTCCGCACGGCCCGCACACCTCCTATACCCAGCAGCATCTCCTGCAGCAGCCGGTGCTCGCTGCCGCCGCCGTAGAGCCGGTCGGTGACGCCGCGTTCGCCGAGGCCGTTCTCCTCGACGTCCGAGTCGAGCATCAGCAGCGGCACCCGGCCGACCTGGGCGAGCCAGACCCGGGCGTGCAGCGACCCGCCGCCGGGCAGGGCGAGGGAGATCCGGGTGGGGCTGCCGTCGGGTTCCTTCAGAAGGGCGAGCGGCAGCTCGTTGGGGTCCAGGACCGGGTAGTGCTCCTGCTGCCAGCCGTCCCGGGACAGGGACTGCCGGAAGTAGCCGTGCCGGTACAGCAGCCCGACCCCGATCAGCGGTACGCCGAGGTCGCTGGCCGCCTTGAGATGGTCGCCGGCGAGGATGCCGAGGCCACCGGAGTACTGCGGCAGGGCGGCGGTGATGCCGAACTCGGGTGAGAAGTAGGCGACGGCGGCGGGGAGTTCGCCGGGCTGCTCCTGGTACCAGCGCCCGCCGCTGACGTAGTCGGCCAGGTCACCGGCGGCCGCGGTCAGCCGGCGCAGGAACCGGCGGTCCTCGGCCAGCTCCGCGAGCCGCCCGGGCGACACACTGCCCAGCAGCCGTACGGGGTCATGACCCGATGCCGCCCAGCACTCGGGGTCGACGGTCTGGAAGAGATCGCGGGTCTCCGCGTGCCAGGACCAGCGCAGATTGCGCGCGAGGTCACTGAGGGGCCGGAGGGGTTCGGGGAGGACAGGACGGACGGTGAATCGACGGATCGCCTTCACGGTTCCACCTCGGCGCTTCGCTGGATGACGCCGCACGACAGTGTGCGTCGCCGTGGCCCACGACGTTACCGGCGAACGCGTCGCCCTCGCTGGGAGCTTCGCCCGCGGTCCCCGGTTCGGCTTGATCGTTCTCGTCCCCTGCCGCCGGACGGGTCTATTTCGCTCACCTTCGTCCTAAAGCAGCCGCAACCTTTACACATCCCCCATGGACGATATGGCCGATTCCGCCCCCGTAGGCGTCCTTGTGGCGACTTCTCACATCGGGGGAGGCTGACTCGTGGCGTACCGGTCCGCACCGGGTGCACCCGGTGTCGCAGGGCCGTCGTGCGCCGAGTTGAGGAGGGGAACTCACACCATGGCACGGACGCGCATACGGCGTCTGCGCTGGGCGGGGGGCCTGACCGCGGTGACCTGTGTCGCCGCACTGTCGGCCAGCACCCTGCCCGCGCACGCCGCACCGGAGGGGCAGATACTCGGCGCCGGGGTCCCCGGCGCCATAAGCGGCAGTTACGTGGTGACACTCAAGGGAGGAACAAAAGCTCCGTCGGCGGCCGGAAAGAGCCTTGCCGACAAGTACGGGGCGAAAATAAGCCACACCTACGGCACGGTCCTCAACGGCTACGCCATCCGGGCGGGCGAGAGACAGGCCAAGCGGCTCGCGGCGGACTCCCGCGTCGCCTCGGTCGTCCAGGACACCCGCGTGACCCTGGAGCACAACCAGCGGAACCCGCCGTCCTGGGGACTCGACCGCATCGATCAGGCCAACCTTCCGCTGGACAAGAGCTACACCTGGCCCGAGTCCGCGGGCAGCGGCGTGACGGTCTACGTGATCGACACCGGCATCCGTATCTCGCACAAGGACTTCGGCGGCCGGGCGAGCTACGGCTGGGACTTCGTCGGCGACGACCGGACCGCGAGCGACGGCAACGGCCACGGCACCCATGTCGCCGGCACCATCGCGGGCAGCCGGTACGGCGTCGCCAAGAACGCCAAGGTGGTCTCCGTACGGGTCCTCGACAACGCGGGCGCCGGCACGACGGCCCAGGTCATCGCGGGCATCGACTGGGTGACCAAGCACGCCAGGAAGCCGGCGGTCGCCAACGTCAGCCTCGGCGGCTACCGCAACGCGCAGTTGGACGCCGCCGTACGCAACTCCATCGCGTCCGGCGTCACCTACACGGTCGCGGCGGGCAACGACGGGCTGCCGGCGTCCCTGTACTCCCCCGCCGCGGTGCGGGAGGCCATCACCGTGGGCGCCACCGACAAGAAGGACGCGAGGGCGGGCTTCTCCAACTTCGGCCCGTCCCTGGACCTGTTCGCCCCGGGGGTCGGAATCACGTCGGCGTCGTACGGGAGCGACACCGGCAAGGCGACCTTCTCGGGTACGTCGATGGCGTCGCCGCACGCCGCGGGCGTGGCCGCGCTCTATCTGGCCGACCACCCCAAGGCCGCTCCCGCGCAGGTGTCGAAGGCGCTGGTGGCGCGGGCCGCGTCCGGCAAGGTCTCCGGGCGCGGGCTCGGCTCGCCGAACAAACTCCTGCAGGTACCGGGCTCATAGCGGCCACTTGTCGGCGAATTGCGGACACCGGCCCCGTTCCTGAGGAACGGGGCCGGTCTTGTGCGTAGACATACGCGTGAGTAGTTAACAAAGTGCCGGATTGCCCACCC
>JABFVM010000050.1 GCA_013362785.1 Streptomyces sp.
GACGAACACGTCGTTCCAGAGGCGGGCCTCCAGGTGCGACTCCGTCTTCGGGAGGTAGAAGTACGGGCCCTTGCCGAGGTCGAGCAGACGCTGGGCGTTGTGGAAGAAGTACAGGCCGAAGTCGACGAAGGCGCCGGGCACCGGCTCGCCGTCGACCTGGAGGTGACGCTCGTTCAGGTGCCAGCCGCGCGGGCGCATGACGACCGTCGCGAGCTCGTCATCGGCCTTCAGGGCGTATGACTTGCCGGACTTCGAGTCGGTGAAGTCGATGTTGCGGGTGTAGGCGTCGGCCAGGTTGATCTGCCCCAGGACGACGTTCTCCCAGGTGGGCGCGGAGGCGTCCTCGAAGTCGGCGAGCCAGATCTTCGCGCCCGAGTTGAGGGCGTTGATGGTCATCTTGCGGTCGGTGGGACCGGTGATCTCGACCCGGCGGTCCTGGAGGGCGGGCGGGCACGCGGCCACCCGCCAGGAGTCGTCCGCGCGGATCGCGGCGGTCTCCGGGAGGAAGTCGAGCGTGGAGGTGCGAGCGATCTCGGCGCGGCGCTCGGCGCGGCGGGCGAGCAGTTCGTCACGCCGGGGCGTGAACCGGCGGTGCAGCTCGGCCACGAAGGCGAGGGCCGCCTCCGTGAGGACCTCCTCCTGCCGCGGCAGGGGCTCGGCGTCGACGATGGCCAGCGGGGACGGCGCTGGTGCGGACATGAGCTGTCACTTCCTTCAGCGAGCTACGTGGACGAGCTGTCGAGCTTCTGGCACCGGGTGCCAGTCTTCCCGGATAGGGCGGACACCGCCCGCGGAGCGGTCGGGCGCTTCTGAACAGTGGATACTAGTTTCCTCATGGTGGAAGTTCAATCGTTTGTTGATATCGAGATTCTCTGAATCGAGGAAAGGTGGCGCTCAGTGCCACCCCGCTCACTCAAGGTGGCTCAGATCTGCCTCCGTGTCGATGTCGTACGGCTCCGCCACGTCCCCGCACTCGACGAGCCGGATCGCCTCCTCGTGCTCCTTCAGATAGGCGCGCGCCCCGCGGTCGCCGGTCGCGGTCGCCGCGATGCCGGCCCAGTGGGCGGCGCCGAAGAGCACGGGATGCCCGCGTACCCCGTCGTAGGCCGCCGATACGAGGGACTCCTCGCCCCCGTACGCGGCCAGCACCCGGGCCACCGCTTCCGGCCCGATGCCGGGCTGGTCGACCAGCGAGACGAGCGCCGCCCGCGCCCCCGTCCCCGCGAGCGAGCCGAGCCCGGCGCGCAGGGAGGAGCCCATTCCGTCGGCCCAGCCGGGATTCTCCACCAGTACGCAGTCGCCGAGTTCGGCCTGCTCCCGTACGGCGGCGGCCCGCGCCCCCAGCACCACGTGCACGCGCGTGCAGCCCGCCTCGCGCAGCACCCCGACGGCATGCTCGACGAGGGGGCGGCCGCGGTGTCGGAGCAGTGCCTTGGGGCGTCCGCCGAGCCGTCGTCCACCACCGGCGGCGAGGAGCAGACCGACGACCGGGGGCGCTTCCCGCTCAGCCATGAGCCGTGTCTTTCTCAGTCATGCGTCCTGCATACCTGACACCTGAGCGAGGGCCCGACTTCCAACGACTGAAATTCCGTCCGCGTGGTGGCGGATCGGCATCGGGTGGCGTTTACTGACCCGCGTCCCCGGCGCCCGACCGACGCGAGGGGTGCTCGGAGGGGGAGCGGGACTACTGGCGCACAACGGCGTGCGAGGGGGAGTGCTGTGTTGCGGAGCTTGGGACAGAGGTCGGTGGCGGGCAGCGACGAGGACCCGAGGGTGGCGGAACTGCGGACGGCGGTGTCCCGTCTGCGCCGCGAACTCGCCGCGCACCCGGCCGAGTTCCCGGACCGCGGCATCGCCGAGGACGAACTCGCCGCCCTGGCCGCGATGACGATCTCCGGAGTGCCGGAGACACCCCGGCTGCGCAGGTCGCTCCTGCTGATCGCGGGCGCGATCGGATCCGTGAGCGCCCTGTCCCGAGGCCTGTCGGCCGTCCGCAACGCCGTGGAACTGTTCGGGGAGTCCCCGCGGGGCCGGGGCTAGGGCAAGCCCTGGTACTTGATCCGCCGGAACGGCCGCGGTGAGCCGATCCGGCGCCGGCGGGCCGAGCCTTCCGCCCAGCCTGCCGCCCTCATGCCCGACTCGGCCTCACGACGTGTGGTTCTGGCTGGCCAAGGCCTCCGACAGCTCCCCGGCCACCTGCTGCAGCACCGGCACGATCTTGTCCGTCGCCGCCTCGGTGACCCGCCCGGCCGGGCCGGAGATGGAGATCGCCGCCGCGGTGGGGGAGTCGGGGACCGGGACGGCGAGGCAGCGCACGCCGATCTCCTGCTCGTTGTCGTCGACCGCGTAGCCGTTGTGCCGTACGTCCTCCAGTGCCGCGAGGAAGCCGTCCGGTGTGGTGATCGTCTTCTCCGTGGCGGCCGGCATGCCCGTGCGGGACAGCAGCGCCCGCACCTCCTCCGGCGGGAACGAGGCGAGCAGCGCCTTGCCGACGCCGGTGGAGTGCGGCAGCACTCGGCGGCCGACCTCGGTGAACATGCGCATCGAGTGCTTGGACGGCACCTGGGCGACGTACACGATCTCGTCGCCGTCGAGCAGCGCCATGTTCGCCGTCTCGCCGGTCTCCTCGACCAGCCGGGCGAGGTAGGGGCGGGCCCAGGTGCCGAGCAGTCGGGAGGCGGACTCGCCGAGGCGGATCAGGCGGGGGCCGAGGGCGTAGCGGCGGTTGGGCTGCTGGCGTACGTATCCGCACGCGACGAGCGTCCGCATGAGGCGGTGGATGGTGGGCAGCGGCAGCCCGCTGCTGGCGGACAGCTCGCTCAGGCCGACCTCGCCGCCCGCGTCGGCCATTCGCTCCAACAGGTCGAAGGCGCGCTCAAGGGACTGGACACCGCCACTGCCGTTGGCTTTGGCGGAGTCGGTGGTGCTGGCGCTGGACGTCGGCACGGCGCGTTCCTTTCGGGACCGGCTGGGAGGGAAGAAGCCTACCCGTCGGTCGGTTGACTCCCCGCTTGTAGGTAGCTACGTTCTGCTTGCTGGAATTCTAATTCCGCTTTGTGGAAACGTCCAGAGTGCGCGCAACGGGTGCACTGTGGAGAAGTGTGCCCTTGACGGCGCGGAAGCGGGAGTGAAGACTCCTTCAACAGAAAGTTGAATTCCGTTACGCGGAAGTAAAAAGGCGGCGCGGAAGTCAAAGGCGGCAGAGAGGGGTCCGGGTGTCCGACGCTGAACTGGTGCTGCGCTCGACGCGCGTCATCACGCCCGAGGGGACACGCGCCGCCTCGGTCGTGGTCGCCGGCGGAAAGGTCACAGCCGTACTCGCCCATGACGCCGAAGTCCCGTCCGGCGCACGGCTGGAGGATCTCGGCGACGACGTCCTGCTGCCCGGCCTGGTCGACACGCACGTGCACGTCAACGACCCCGGCCGCACCGAGTGGGAGGGCTTCTGGACCGCCACGCGCGCGGCGGCGGCCGGCGGCATCACCACCCTCGTCGACATGCCGCTCAACTCCCTCCCGCCGACCACCACGGTCGACAACCTCCGTACCAAGCAGGACGTCGCCGCCGACAAGGCGCACATCGACGTCGGCTTCTGGGGCGGCGCCCTGCCGGACAACGTCAAGGACCTGCGCCCGCTGCACGAGGCAGGCGTCTTCGGCTTCAAGGCCTTCCTGTCGCCGTCCGGCGTGGACGAGTTCCCGCACCTCGACCAGGACCGGCTCGCCCAGTCCCTGGCGGAGATCACCTCATTCGGCGGCCTGCTGATCGTGCACGCCGAGGACCCGCACCACCTGGAAGCCGCCCCGCAGCAGGCCGGCCCGAAGTACGCCGACTTCCTCGCCTCCCGCCCGCGTGACGCGGAGGACACGGCGATCGCCCAGCTCATAGCCCAGGCGAAGCGCCTCCACGCGCGCGTGCACGTGCTGCACCTGTCGTCGTCCGACGCACTGCCGCTGATCGCCGAGGCCAAGCGGGACGGCGTACGGATCACCGTCGAGACGTGCCCGCACTACCTCACCCTGACCGCCGAGGAAGTCCCGGACGGCGCCAGCGAGTTCAAGTGCTGCCCGCCGATCCGTGAGTCCGCCAACCAGGACCTGCTGTGGCAGGCGCTGGCCGACGGCACCATCGACTGCGTCGTCACCGACCACTCGCCCTCCACGGCCGACCTGAAGACCGACGACTTCGCCACCGCCTGGGGCGGCATCTCCGGCCTCCAGCTGAGCCTGGCGGCTGTGTGGACCGAGGCCCGCAAGCGCGGGCACGGCCTGGAGGACGTCGTGCGCTGGATGTCCGCGCGGACCGCGCAGCTCGTCGGGCTGGACCAGAAGGGCGCCATCGAGGCGGGCCGCGACGCCGACTTCGCGGTCCTCGCGCCGGACGCGACCTTCACCGTGGACCCGGCCGCCCTCCAGCACCGCAACCGTGTGACGGCGTACGCGGGCAAGACCCTGTACGGCGTCGTGAAGTCCACCTGGCTGCGCGGCGAACGCATCGTCGCGGACGGCGAGTTCACCGACCCGAAGGGGCGACTCCTCACCCGGACCAGCTGAATCCCACCCACCGACCTGGAAAGGCAGACCTGATCACCGTGACGGCGATACCCAGCTTCACCGGCGACTCGAACCCCTACGGCGGCGGCGACCCGTACGCGGACTACCGCACCGCCGACTTCCCCTTCACCCAGTACGCCAACCTCGCCGACCGCGGGCTGGGCGCCGGAGTCATCGCCGCCAACGACGAGTTCTTCGCCCAGCGCGAGAACCTGCTGGTGCCCGAGCGGGCCGAGTTCGACCCCGAGCACTTCGGCCACAAGGGCAAGATCATGGACGGCTGGGAGACCCGGCGCCGCCGCGGTGCCTCCGCCGAGCACCCGTGGCCGACCGCCGAGGACCACGACTGGGCGCTGGTGCGGCTCGGCGCGCCCGGCGTGATCCGCGGCATCGTCGTCGACACGGCCCACTTCCGCGGCAACTACCCGCAGGCGGTGTCCGTCGAGGGCGCGTCGGTGCCGGGTTCGCCGTCCCCCGAGGAACTGCTCGGCGACGACGTGAAGTGGACGACGCTGGTCCCGCGCACCCCGGTCGGCGGCCACGCGGCCAACGGCTTCGCCGTCTCCGCCGAGCAGCGCTTCACCCACCTGCGCGTCAACCAGCACCCCGACGGCGGCATCGCCCGCCTGCGCGTGTACGGCGAGGTCGTACCCGACCCCGAGTGGCTGTCGGTGCTGGGCACCTTCGACGTGGTCGCCCTGGAGAACGGCGGCCAGGCCGAGGACGCCTCCAACCTCTTCTACTCGCCCGCCACCAACACCATCCAGCCGGGCCGCTCCCGAAAGATGGACGACGGCTGGGAGACCCGCCGGCGCCGCGACCAGGGCAACGACTGGATCAGCTACCGGCTGGTGGCCCAGTCCCAGATCCGCGCGGTCGAGATCGACACGGCGTATCTGAAGGGCAACAGCGCGGGCTGGGCGTCGGTGTCGGTGAAGGACGGCGAGAGCGGGGAGTGGACCGAGATCCTCCCGCGCACCCGCCTCCAGCCCGACACCAACCACCGCTTCGTCCTGCCGACCCCCGCGGTGGGCACGCACGCGCGCGTGGACATCTTCCCGGACGGCGGCATCTCCCGCCTGCGCCTGCACGGCTCACTGACCGAGCAGGGCACGGCCGGGCTGGCGGCGCGACACCAGGAGCTGGGCGGCTGAACCCGTGGGGCGCACCGGCCGGACAGCACCGGTGCGCCCCACGTCATCCGACCCGCCGCTTCAGCTCACGCCAAACGTCATCCGACACGCCGCGTCATCTCACACCCCACGTCGCCCCACGTCGCCTCACGCCGCGTGGCCGCCGTCCACCGCGAACTCGGTCCCCGTGACGTACTCGGCGCCCGCCAGATACGCCACCATCCCGGCCACCTCCTCGGCCGTCCCGAACCGCCCCAGCGCGGTCATCTCGGCCTGGCCCGGCGCATACGGGCCGTCCGCCGGATTCATGTCCGTGTCGATGGGCCCGGGGTGCACGATGTTCGCCGTGATCCCGCGCGGGCCGAGCTCACGGGCCAGCGCCTTCGTCAGGCCGATGAGCGCCGACTTGCTGGTCGCGTAGAGCGTCCCGCCGGGCCCCGGCACATGCTGCGCCATACAGCTGCCGATCGTGATGATCCGGCCCCCGGCACCCATGCGAACGGCCGCCGCCCGTGACGTGAGGAAGACGCCCCGGACGTTCACGCCGAGGACCCGGTCCACATCCGCCAGCGACAGGCCCTCCAGCGGCCCCAGGACGCCGACGCCGGCGTTGTTCACCAGCACGTCCAGGCCCCCGAGCGCCTCAGCCGTACGCCCCACCACGCCTTCCGCCTCGTCCGCGTCCCCGGCGTCCGCCCGCAGGGCCACGGCCCGCCGCCCCAGCGCCTGCACGGCCCCCACGACCTCCTCGGCCGCCTCCTTGCCGTTCACATAGGTCACCGCGACGTCCGCGCCCTCCCGTGCGAGCCGCAGCGCCGTGGCCGCACCGATGCCGCGACTGCCGCCGGTGACGAGGGCGACCTTGCCGTGCAGGGTTCCGTAAGTGCTTGTCGTGGATCCGTGAGTCGTTGTCATACGTCCATCCCAGCGCCGCACGGTGCGAAGCGCTGGCGGCGAACGGACACCGAGGTGCGGCCCACCGATGAGTTGCGGGCGCCCATGCGGTCTGAGGTGATGACAACAGACCGCACCCGGAAAAGAGGCACCCCTCATGGGCAAGCTCGTCTCCACCATCTTCGTCACCCTCGACGGCGTCTACCAGGCACCCGGCGGCCCGGAGGAGGACACTCGCGGCGGCTTCGAGCACGGCGGCTGGAGCTTCCCCTACGCCGACGACGACTTCGGCCAGTTCATCAACGAGGTCTTCACCCGCCCGGCGGCCTTCCTCCTCGGGCGCCGTACGTACGACATCTTCGCGTCCTTCTGGCCGAAGGTGACCGACCCCGCCGACCCGGTGGCGGCCAAGCTCAACGGACTGCCGAAGTACGTCGCCTCCTCCACGCTGACGGACCCCCAGTGGGCCGGTACCACCGTGATCAGCGGCGACCTCGCCAAGGAGGTCACCGCCCTCAAGGAGCGCACCGACGGCGAACTCCAGGTCCACGGCAGCGGCGCCCTGGTCAGGTCACTGCTGGCGCACGACCTCGTCGACACCTTCCATGTGCTGACCTTCCCGGTCGTGCTCGGCTCCGGGCACCGTCTGTTCACGGAGGGCTCCGCGCCCACCGCCTTCCGGCACACCGGCGCCCGCACCACGAGCAAGGGCGTCGCCATCCACTCGTACGACCGGGTGGGCCGCCCCGAATACGGCTCGTTCGCGGGCGAGTACGAGCTCTCCGAGGACGCGTGACCATCCGTCGACGGCGTTCTCGCCCTACCTCATGGAGATCGGGTGAGGACGCCGAGGCACACGTTAACTTCCCGAAAACTCATCGGACTTGACGGGAAAATCTCCGGCGTTGACATTGACATGCCACTGTCTACGCGCGTCATCATGAAGCCATGAGATTCCCCCCACGAATCACCCGCATCGGCGCAGCAGCCGCCGTCCTGTCCGCCCTCCTCGTAGGCGGCACCGTCACTGCCACCCCGGCGGCCGCCGCGGTCGGCAGCATCTGCTACAGCGCCCTGCCGTCCCAGGCACACGACACGCTCGACCTCATCGAGAAGGGCGGCCCCTTCCCCTACGACCAGGACGGCACCGTCTTCTCGAACCGGGAAGGCATCCTGCCGAGCCAGTCGTCCGGGTACTACCACGAGTACACGGTGATCACGCCGGGTTCCCCCACCCGCGGCGCGCGCCGCATCGTGACCGGTGAGAAGAGCCAGGAGGACTACTACACGGCCGACCACTACGAGTCGTTCGACCTGGTCAACTACGGCTGCTGAGCCCGCGACCAGCCAGAAGCCCGGCCGAGCGCCCGAGCTCAGCCGGGCTTCTGGCTCCTGGCGACGGCGAACAGCGCGAAGGCCAGCACGAGCAGGGTGACGCTCACGTAGATCTCGAAGCCGTCGAGGAAGCCGATCCGCTGGACGAGACCCCAGTGCCAGTCCGTGAACTCGCTCAGCAGACCTGCGACGCCCTGGAACAGCGCGATGACACCGAGAAACTCAAGCAACTGCTTCATGACATGACTCTCGCCCCGCGAACCCCCCACGCCAATCGGCCGCGGGGCGAGCCATGTCCGTCGGAAGTCCAGGTTCCGGATGGCCCGCGGCGACCAAGGTCTCGGATGCCACGACTTTGGTCGTCGATCCCGCCCGTGGCGGCGCGCCGGAGTCCGGCACTGCGTAGATTTGTCGACCGTGAGTCGTGACAAGCCGGAGCCCGCACCGCAGGCGTTCGCGGGGCAGCGCTGGCTGCTGCCCTCGGCCCTGGTCAAGGAGTTGGAAGCCGACCCCGAGCGTTCCGGGCGACGCCCCCGGCGCACCGCGCGCGACTGGGTCGTCGACTTCTGCTGCTTCCTGCTGGCCGTGTTCATCGGGCTGATGGCCGCGGACGCGCTGAGGAGAGAGGACCTTCCGCCGGGCTACCCCGCCTTCGACCAGTTGCTGGGCGCGCTCGCCTGCGCCGCGGTCTGGCTGCGGCGCCGCTGGCCGGTCGGGCTGGCCGTCGCGATGGTCCCGGTCAGCGTCGTGTCGAGCACTTCGGGCGGCGCGTTCCTCGTCGCCATGTTCACTCTCGCCGTGCACCGGCCCTTCCGGTACGTGGCGTGGATGGCCGGGGCGTCCTTGGCCCTGAACCCCCTCTACTTCTGGTTCCGTCCCGACCCCGATGTGCCATACGGCTTGGCGCTCGTCCTGGCCGCCGCACTGACCGTCGCCGTGGTCGGCTGGGGCATGTTCGTCCGGTCCAAGCGGCAGCTCATGCTGAGCCTGCGCGACCAGGTCCGGCGCGCCGAGACGGAGGCGCAGCTGCGTGCCGAGCAGGCACAGCGGCTCGCCCGCGAGGCCATCGCCCGGGAGATGCACGACGTCCTCGCCCACCGGCTGACGCTGCTCAGCGTGCACGCGGGCGCGCTGGAGTTCCGGCCCGACGCGCCCCGCGAGGAGATCGCGCGGGCGGCGGGCGTCATCCGGGAGAGCGCCCACGAGGCCCTCCAGGACCTGCGGGAGATCATCGGCGTCCTGCGGGCCGGCGAGCCCGACGACTCCGGCCGTCCGCAGCCGACCCTCGCCGCGCTGGAGGCGCTGGTCACCGAGTCCCGCGAGGCCGGCATGAAGGTCACCCTCGACCAGCGCGTCACCGACCCCGCCGCCGTGCCCGCCTCGGTCGGCCGCACCGCCTACCGCATCGTCCAGGAGGGCCTGACCAACGCCCGTAAGCACGCCCCCGGCACGGAGGTCACGGTGACGGTGACCGGCGGGCCGGGCGAGGGCCTGTCCGTGGGGGTGCGCAATCCCGCGCCCGACGGCGAGGTCCCCCATGTCCCCGGCTCCGGACAGGGCCTGATCGGCCTGACCGAACGGGCCACGCTGACGGGCGGCCGGCTGGAGCACGGCCCGGCTTCGGACGGGGGGTTCGAGGTGCGGGCCTGGCTGCCATGGGGGTGACACCCGAGGAGCCGGCCACGCGGGGCCAACGGCCGCCTAGGGACAGGCCGTTGCGGCACCGGCCGTTCCGACGCCACGCGCGCGTGCGGCGCTGCGGCGCACGTCAAGCAGTGAACCGGCCCGCCCGGGGGCCACTCCTCGCCGACCGGCACCTCCACGCCGTACAACCGTGATTACGTAAGGGACATGACTGCGATCAGACTCCTCCTCGTCGACGACGACCCGCTGGTCAGGGCCGGCCTGTCCTTCATGCTGGGCGGCGCCGGCGACATCGAGATCGTCGGTGAGGCGGCCGACGGGGCCGAGGTCGAGACCCTGGTCGACCGCGCCCGACCGGACGTGGTCCTGATGGACATCAGGATGCCGTCGGTCGACGGCCTCACGGCCACCGAGCGGCTGCGCGGCCGCAAGGACGCCCCGCAGGTCGTGCTGCTGACCACCTTCCACGCCGACGAGCAGGTACTGCGCGCGCTGCGCGCGGGCGCCGCCGGGTTCGTGCTCAAGGACACGCCGCCCGCCGAGATCGTCGACGCCGTGCGCCGCGTCGCGGCCGGCGACCCGGTCCTGTCGCCCACCGTGACACGCCAGTTGATGAACCACGCGGCCGGCTCCGCCGCCGACACCCGCCGTGCACGCGCGCGTGAGCGGCTCACCGCCCTCAACGACCGGGAGCGCGAGGTCGCCGTCGCGGTGGGCCGGGGCCTGTCCAACGCCGATATCGCCGCCGAGCTGTTCATGAGCGTCGCCACCGTCAAGACCCATGTCTCCCGCGTCCTGGCCAAGCTCGACCTCAACAACCGTGTGCAGATCGCCCTGTTGGCGTACGACGCGGGACTGCTGGAGGAACCGGACGGCGACGGGCACTAGTCGGAACTCCCGTGCGTTCTCGGTGTGGTGGGAGTGGGAGTGGGATCGTACGGGCGAGGGGGAGCGTCGTGGCGGAAGTGATCGATCTGGGCGAGTTCGGGGACGGGTTCCGGGTGGACCCGCATCCTGTGTACGCGCGCCTGCGCGAGCGGGGCCCGGTCCACCGGGTTCTGCTGCCCGGCTGGCAGTCCGAGGTCTGGCTCGTCGTCGGGCACGAGGAGGCGCGCGCGGCGCTCGCCGACCAGCGGCTGGCCAAGGACGGTGCCAAGATCGGCCTGAAGTCGCTCGAAGAGGAGATGATCGGTAAGAACCTGCTGGCCACCGATCCGCCCCAGCACACCCGACTGCGCGGACTCATCGCGCGCGCCTTCACCATGCGCCGTGTGGAGGGGCTGCGGCCGAGGATCCAGCAGATCACCGACGAACTGCTCGACGCCGTACTGCCCCGGGGCCACGCCGACCTGGTGGAGTCACTCGCCTACCCCCTGCCGCTCACCGTCATCTGCGAGCTGCTGGGCGTGCCCGAGATGGACCGCGTGGAGTTCCGCAGGATGTCGACGGAGGCGATCGCGCCGACCGGCCCGGGCAGTGAGGTCGCTGCGTTCACCGGCCTCGGCGCGTACTTCACCGACCTGATCGAGGACAAGAGGTGCGCCGGGCCCACCGGTGACCTGCTGAGCGACCTGATCCGCACCACGGCCGAGGACGGCGACCGGCTCTCCCCCGACGAACTGCGGGGCATGGCCTTCATCCTGCTGATCGCCGGCCACGAGACCACGGTCAACCTCATCACCAGCGGCGTCCACGCCCTGCTCACCCACCCGGATCAACTCGCCGCCCTGCGCGCCGACATGACCCTCCTGGACGGCGCGGTCGAAGAGATGCTGCGCCACGAGGGCCCGGTGGAGACGGCGACGTTCCGCTATGCCGCCGAGCCCCTGGAGATCGCCGGCAGCCACATCGAGAAGGGCGAGGCGGTGATGGTCGGTCTCACGGCGGCCAACCGGGACGCCGCCCGTTACGCCGCTCCCGACACCTTCGACATCCGCCGGGACACCCGGGGCCACCTCGCCTTCGGCCACGGCCTCCACTACTGCCTGGGCGCCCCGCTGGCCCGCCTGGAGGCCCGCACGGCCCTGCGCTCCCTCCTGGAGCGCGCACCCGGCCTGGCGCTGGACGGCCCACCGGGGGAGTGGATGCCGGGGGTGCTGATACGGGGGATGCGGAGCCTGCCGGTGCGCTGGTAGCCGCGCACGCGCCAACGCCCTGCGCACGCGCCAACGCCCTGCGCACGCGCCAACGCCCTGCGCACGCGTCGACGCCCTGCGCACGCGCCGATGCCTCGCGCATGCTCCGTCGCCCCGCGCATGCGCCGACGCCTCGTGCCTGTCCCTTCACAGGGCCGTGGTCTGGGCCCCGCCCGGAAGTTCGCCGAGCGCGACCGGTCTTCGCTCGCGTCTCGACAGCTCGCAAGCCTCCGAGATCCGCAGCGCCTGCAGGGCCTCCCGCCCGTCGCAGGGGTTGGCCCGCTCCCCGCGCACGACCTCCACGAACGCGTTCAGCTCCGCCTCGTAGGCCGGTCCGAACCGCTCCAGGAACCCCGACCACGGCTTGTCCGCCGCGGGCGGCCCGGTCGGCTCGGTGGAGGCGATCGGCGTACGGTCGTCCAGCCCGACCACGATCTGGTCCAACTCCCCGGCCAGCTCCATGCGTACGTCGTATCCGGCGCCGTTCAGCCGCGTCGCCGTGGCCGTGGCGAGCGTGCCGTCGTCCAGGGTGAGCACCGCCGCCGCCGTGTCGACGTCGCCCGCCTCACGGAACATCACCGGCCCGGCGTCCGACCCGGCCGCGTACACGTCGGCGACCTCGCGCCCGGTCACCCAGCGCAGCATGTCGAAGTCATGGATCAGGGTGTCCCGGTACAGCCCGCCGGACAGCGGCAGCCACGCGACCGGCGGCGGCGCCTGGTCGCTGGTCAGCGCCCGCACGGTGTGCAACCGCCCGAGCCGCCCGGACCGCACCGCCTCGCGCGCACCCACGTACCCCGCGTCGAAGCGGCGCTGGAAGCCCATCTGCAGAACCGTCCCGGCCGTCTCCACCTCGCCGATCGCCTGCAGGGTGCCCGGCAGATCGAGCGCTATGGGTTTCTCGCAGAACACCGGGAGCCCGGACCGTGCTGCCCGACCGATCAGTTCGGCGTGTGCCGATGTCGCTGTGGTGATCACCACGGCGTCCACGCCCCACTTGAAGATCTCGTCCACTCCGGGCGCCGCCGTCTCGCCCAGCCGCTGCGCCAGTCCCTGGGCCCGCGACGCGTCCGCGTCCGTGAGGATCAGGGAGCCGACGTCGCGGTGGCGGCTGAGCGTGTTGGCGTGAATCGTGCCGATGCGGCCCGTACCGATGACCCCGATGCGCATGGAAACAAAGTGCGGGTTCAGTGCGCGTGCTGTCAATGCAAATGTCCGGACAATCAAACTACACGACTTCCCGTCAACAACGCGTAGAGCTACAGTCAGGCCGTGCCGAAACCAGAAGTGGACCCGACCGTGGAACTAGAGCTCAGCGTGGACCGGAGCAGTCCGGTGCCCTTGTACTTCCAGCTGTCCCAGCAGCTCGAAGCCGCGATCGAGCACGGAGCACTCACGCCCGGCAGCCTGCTGGGCAACGAGATCGAACTCGCCGCGCGCCTCGGCCTGTCCCGGCCGACCGTCCGCCAGGCCATCCAGTCACTGGTCGACAAGGGTCTGCTGGTGCGCCGCCGGGGCGTCGGGACGCAGGTCGTGCACAGCCAGGTCAAGCGCCCGCTGGAGCTCAGCAGCCTCTACGACGACCTGGAGTCGGCCGGCCAGCGCCCGGCGACCAGGGTGATCGTCAACACCGTCGTCCCGGCGTCGGCCGAGGTGGCGGCCGCACTCGGGGTCGCCGAGGACAGCGACGTACACCGCATCGAGCGGCTGCGCCTCGCGCACGGTGAGCCGATGGCGTACCTGTGCAACTTCCTGCCGCCCGCCCTGATCGACCTGGACACCGCCCAGCTGGAGGCCACCGGCCTCTACCGCCTGATGCGGGCCGCCGGCATCACCCTGCACAGCGCCCGCCAGACCATCGGCGCCCGCGCGGCCACCGCCGCCGAGGCCGAACGCCTCGCCGAGGAGGAGGGCGCCCCGCTGCTGACCATGCAGCGCGTGACGTTCGACGACACGGGCCGGGCGGTGGAGTACGGCACACACACGTACCGCCCGACGCGCTACTCGTTCGAGTTCCAGCTCCTCGTACGGTCATGAGTACCGAGCTCGCAAGGGCCTGTCCCGGGCCAACGGACCGTCCGGTACGTAGCAATGTCAGGACAATGAAACGCCCTGTGCCGCAACGCCTCCCAGGGGCGCGGGGAACTGCGCGATCGGCCACATACAACCTGTAGACGGCGTACCTCACCAACCACCCCATAGCTCCCCCGATCAACCACCCCATGGCTTCCCAGCTCGGCACACAGCGTGAGCGTGCGGCACAATCGGCCCTGATGAGCAACTACCGCGACCTCGCTTTCCCCGCCCGGACGGGCAGCGCCCCCATCGGCTCCCGCCGCGCGCCGGCCCTCCGCACGGTCGGCCCCCGGGAACGCCGCTCACATCTGTCGGCGCCCAGAGTCCCCACCGTGGGTATCGACATCGGCGGCACCAAGGTGATGGCGGGCGTCGTAGACGCCGACGGCAACATCCTGGAAAAGCTCCGCACGGAGACCCCGGACAAGTCCAAGAGTCCGAAGGTCGTCGAGGACACGATCGTCGAGCTGGTCCTGGACCTGTCCGACCGGCACGACGTGCACGCCGTCGGTATCGGCGCGGCCGGCTGGGTCGACGCCGAACGCAACCGCGTGCTGTTCGCGCCGCACCTGTCCTGGCGCAACGAGCCCCTGCGCGACCGCCTGGCCGGCCGGCTCGCCGTGCCCGTCCTGGTCGACAACGACGCCAACGCCGCCGCCTGGGCCGAGTGGCGCTTCGGCGCCGGCCGCGGCGAGGACCACCTCGTCATGATCACGCTGGGCACCGGCATCGGCGGCGCGATCCTGGAGGACGGCCAGGTCAAGCGCGGCAAGTACGGCGTCGCCGGTGAGTTCGGCCATATGCAGGTCGTGCCCGGCGGCCACCGCTGCCCGTGCGGCAACCGCGGCTGCTGGGAGCAGTACAGCTCCGGCAACGCGCTGGTGCGCGAGGCGAAGGAGCTGGCCGCCGCCGACTCCCCGGTGGCGTACGGGATCATCGAGCACGTCAAGGGCCAGATCGGCGACATCACCGGCCCGATGATCACCGAACTGGCCCGCGACGGCGACGCGATGTGCATCGAACTGCTCCAGGACATCGGGCAGTGGCTCGGCGTCGGCATCGCCAACCTGGCGGCCGCCCTGGACCCGTCCTGCTTCGTCATCGGCGGCGGTGTGTCGGCCGCCGACGAGCTGCTGATCGCCCCCGCGCGGGACGCCTTCAAGCGCCAGCTCACCGGCCGCGGCTACCGCCCCGAGGCCCGCATCACCCGCGCCCAGCTCGGCCCCGAGGCCGGCATGGTCGGCGCCGCGGACCTGGCCCGCCTGGTCGCCCGCCGCTTCCGCCGCGCCAACCGGCGCCGGGTCGAACGCTACGAGCGCTACGCGCGGTTCGCCGAGGCCCGCCGGTCGCAGGGGTCGGCGTGACCGTGACCGTACCCCGCCAGGCAGATTCCCCGGACGAGCCGCAGCAGCCGACCGAGGACCGGCGCCACATGATCCGCCGCAGGGCACTGACTCTGCTCATCATCGTGCTGCTCATCGGCGTACCCGCCGGATATCTGGTGATCTCCGCCAACCAGAGCCGCGAGAGCGGCAAGGACAAGGAGGAGAAGTACTCCGCGACCGGCCTCACCCCGCACTGGCCGTCGAGGGTGCAGCGCCGCGTCTACCAGGTGACGATCCCGGTCCCGTCGTACAACGTCGGGTACTACGAGACCAACAACTGGCGGACCAGCCGGCTCTACGTCCAGTTCCAGACCACCGACGAGAACCTGGACGCCTACCTGGAGACCATGGGGCTCGACCGGGACGACCTGAAGGCGGGCGACATCGCCATCGGCGCCCGCGACCAGAAGATCACCGGCTGGAACTTCAAGAAGGGCACCGGCGGCCCCTGGTACGGCACCATCCACGAGCAGAAGAACCCGGCTCCCACGCACGACGTCGTCGTGAGCATGGCCGACCCGGAGAATCCGTTCGTGTACGTCGTCTCACGCACGGTCCCTTGATGACGTGACCGATGAC
>JABFVM010000156.1 GCA_013362785.1 Streptomyces sp.
CGCACCCAGGGCCTGCGCGGCGGCCTGCTGTCCTGGGACGGCCGGCTCACCGACGACGCCCGTCTGGTGACGGCGATCGCCCGCACCGCCGCCGCCCGGGGCGCCCGCGTCCTGACCCGCGTCAGGGCCCTGGAACTCACCGCGTCCGGCGCCCGCGTGCGCGACGAACTCACCGGCGAGGAGGGCGAGATCAGGGCCCGCGCCGTCATCAACGCCTCCGGCGTCTGGGCGGGCGGCCTGGTGGACGGTATACGGATCCGCCCGTCCCGGGGCACCCATCTGGTCCTGCGCTCCGAGCACCTCGGCCCGCTGCCCGCGGGACTGCACGTCCCGGTCCCCGGGGAGACCAATCGCTTCGTCCTGGTGCTTCCCCAGGGCGACGGCCGGGTCTACGTCGGTCTCACCGACGAGCCCGTCGAAGGTGACATCCCGGACGTTCCCGAGGCGCCCGAGTCGGACATCGGTTTCCTCCTCGACGTCCTCGGTTCCGTCCTGGACGTACCGGTCCGACGCGACGACGTCGTAGGGGCGTTCGCGGGGCTGCGCCCGCTGCTCGACACGGCACCGGGCGACCGCTCCGGCGCCGCGCCCAGGACCTCCGACATCTCCCGTCGGCACGCGGTCCTCACCTCGTCGGAGGGTGTGATCACGGTGGTCGGCGGCAAGCTCACCACCTACCGGCGCATGGCCGAGGACGCCGTGGACGCGGCCGTCGCCGCCCGCCGTCTCACCGCCGGACCCTCCCCGACCGCCTCCCTCCCCCTCGTCGGCGCCGCATCACCCGACACGCTGGGCTCCGTGCGGGCACCGCGTCGCCTGGTCCAGCGCTACGGCACCGAGGCAGCGGCAGTGCGGGCGCTCGGTGCGCACGATCCCCGGCTCGACGAACCCGTGCTGCCGGGGCATCCCGTCACCGGAGCCGAACTGCTGTGGGCCGTACGCCATGAAGGTGCCCTGGACGAGGCCGATCTGCTGGACCGGCGTACCCGGATCGGGCTGGTGCCCGCGGACCGGGCAGCGGCGCTGGACGCCGTGCGCGAGGTGCTGGGCGACGTGTCGACTCGGGTGGGCGAGCTGTAGGGGCGGGCGTCGGATGCGTCAGGCGTCTTCGCGCCGCCGGATCCGCCACACGTGGTCGTCCCGGAAGCCCTCCGCGCCCTCGGGTGAGACGCTCACCTTGCGCACCGTCTCCCGGGTCCGCACGGTCCAGTCGGCCTTCGGCAGGGCGAGTTCGTCGAGGACGCTTTCCAGCGTCGGGAACTCCGCCTCGAAGGGCGGCTCGGTCTGCCACGAGGGCCAGCCGGCGTGCATGACGATCAGCAGCGTGCCGCCCGACGCGACCGCCGCCGCGGCCTGCCGCAGGACGCGCCGCTGGTCGAGTGGGACCGGGGACTGCAGGAACTGCGCGTTCACCAGGTCGAAGGCGCCCTCGGGGAACGTCTCTCCCAGCACATGGCGTTCCCAGACCGTACGGTCGCCCACCCCTGCCTCGGCGGCGTGCAGGGCGGCACGTTCCAGGGCCGTGTGCGAGATGTCGACGCCGGTGACCCGCCAGCCGCGCGAGGCGAGCCACACCGCGTCGGCGCCCTCACCACAGCCCAGGTCGAGCGCACTGCCCGGCCCGAGGTCACCGGCCTCACGGACGAGCAGCGCGTTGGGCCGACCGCTCCACAGGCGGCCGCCGTCGCGGTAGCGGGCCTCCCAGAACTCGGCGGCCTTGAGGGCCGCGGGCTGGGTCATGTCGGGGCTCTCGGTCACGTCGGGGGTCTCGGTCATGTCGCCTCCTGAGCGCACGGGTGTGGTGGCGGGACCCGTCCGGGACCGGATCCCCGCTCAGCCAGCGTGCGCGACTGCACGAACCGGGGCGAAGGATCTTGCCGGTTCGGCAAAAACGCCCGGCGGCCAGCGGCTGGAGTACGTAAACGCATACGCCCGCGATATCGCCTCCCGCCTTCAATGCAGGCATGGACCACAGCACATCACTGTCAGCCCCAGCCCGTCGTACACGCAGGATCGTGATCATCGGTCTGGCGATCCTCGGTGCGGCGCTCGCCGCGTTCGCACCGGTCGGCACGGTATTCAGGATGTTGTCCATGCCGCTGCACAGGCCCGAGTGGCAGGTCTGGGTCGGTACGTTCAATGGCATCGCGCTCATCACGGTGGCCGCGCTGCCGTTGGCCGCGCTGGTGGCGTGGGCTCTGGCACGCTGTCGGAGTGCCGCCGGTGTCCCATCGGCGTGGCGGATGTCGCTGGCCGAGGTCGGCATCGTCTACGGGACGGTGCCATGGGTATGGATGATCTTGCTGCCGGGCGACGAGGACGGCGCCGTCGTGAGCCTGGTGCCACTGCGGGACCTGGTCACGATGGCGACGAGCCAGATTGTCGGCAACCTGCTGGTGTTCGCGGCGCTGGGGTGCCTCGCCCCGCTGCGGTTCGCGGCGCTGGCGTCGGTGCCGCGGATCCTGGCGCTCGCGGGAGGCTGCTCGGTCCTGGTCGAGACCGCGCAGTGCGTCCTGCGGCTGGACCGGGTGTCGTCCGTGGACGACGTGCTGCTCAACACCGTCGGCGCCGGCCTGGCCGCTCTGGCCTCGCGCCCCTGGTGGCGTGCTACGGCCGGAGCGTCGTCGGACCGGCCTCGATCGGTAGTTCCACGGTGATGCGGATCCCTCCGGCAGGGCGCGGGGTGAGGGTGAGTGTTCCGTCATGAGCCTGGGTGATGGATTTGACGATGGCCAGGCCGAGGCCGACGCCCGCCTGGTCGGTGTGAATGCGCTCGGTGCCGCGCTGGAACGGTTCGGTGAGTGTCGAGACGAGCTCTGGAGTGAGCTTCTCGCCAGTGTTTTCGACCGTGAGCACCGCCGTCTTGGTGCGGACGCCGGTGTGCACCCACACGGTGCCCTGTTCGGGCAGGTTGTGGACGATCGCGTTGTGCACCAGGTTCGTCGTCAGCTGCAGCAGGAGCGCGTGCGAGCCCATGGTGGGGGTGATGTCGCCGGAGGTTTCAAGGGTGATGCCACGCTTCTCGGCGAGGGGGACGAGCGCTTCGGTGGCTTCTTCCGCGAGGAGGGACAGATCGACGTGCTCGCGGGTGAAGGACCGCTGGTCGGCGCGGCTGAGCAGGAGCAGCGCCTCGGTGAGGCCGATCGCCCGGGTGTTGACGGCGTGGAGGCGGTCGATGACTTCGCGGGCGTCGCGTGTCGGATCGGCGCGGGCCACATCGAGAAGTGCCTTCGAGACCGCCAGCGGGGTGCGCAACTCGTGCGAGGCGTTGCTCGCGAATCTCCGCTGCTCGGCGACGTGTTCTTCGAGCCGGGCAAGCATGGCGTCGAAGGCGTCGGCGAGTTCGCGGAACTCGTCCTTGCGGCCCGGCAGCCGGATCCGGTGGGAGAGCGATCCGTCCCCTGCCGTGCGTGTGGCGTTGGTGATCCGGGTCAGCGGGGCCAGCATCCGGCCGGCGAGGATCCACCCTCCCACGAGGCCGAACACCAGCAGGAACGCCATTACCGCGACCGCCCTCGGAGCGAAGACGCTCAGGAGGGCGGACCGGACGGGGAAGACGCCGTTGGTGGGCTTGTCATCGGGGTTGATGAGCATCGCCCTGTCGGGGACGTAACGCAGGAGGAACAGCCACACCGCCGCGAGCAGCAAACCGCCTGCGACGATGAGGAATCCGGCGTAGCTGAGGGTGAGCTTGAAACGAACGCTCAATCCGGGCGCCCTATCCACCGTCTCCTCCCCCGT
>JABFVM010000331.1 GCA_013362785.1 Streptomyces sp.
GTCGGCGCCGCGGCCGCCCGCGCCGGCTTCCGCTCCTGCGTGTTCATCCCGCACGACCTGGAGCAGGGCAAGGTCGTCATGGCCGCGATCTACGGCGGCGAGCTCGTCGGCATCGAGGGCAACTACGACGACGTGAACCGTTTCTGCTCCGAGCTGATCGGCGACCCGGCCGGCGAGGGCTGGGGCTTCGTCAACGTCAACCTGCGGCCGTACTACGCCGAGGGCTCCAAGACTCTGGCGTACGAGATCTGCGAGCAGCTCGGCTGGCAGCTCCCGGACCAGCTGGTCGTCCCGATCGCGTCCGGCTCGCAGCTCACGAAGATCGACAAGGGTCTGCAGGAGCTGATCAAGCTCGGGCTCGTCGAGGACAAGCCGTACAAGATCTTCGGTGCTCAGGCCGAGGGCTGCTCGCCGGTGTCGACCGCGTTCAAGGCCGGCCACGACGTGGTCCGCCCGCAGAAGCCGAACACCATCGCCAAGTCGCTGGCGATCGGCAACCCGGCCGACGGCCCGTATGTCCTGGACATCGCGCGGCGTACGGGTGGTTCGGTGGAGGACGTGAACGACGAGCAGGTCGTCGACGCCATCAAGATCCTGGCCCGCACCGAGGGCATCTTCGCCGAGACGGCGGGCGGTGTGACGGTGGGCGTGGCGAAGAAGCTCATCGAGAACGGCGTACTCGACCCCTCGAAGACCACCGTCGTCCTCAACACCGGCGACGGCCTCAAGACCCTCGACGCGGTGGCCGGCACCGGCCTCACCGCCACCATCCGCCCGAACCTGGACTCCTTCCGAGAGGCTGGCCTCGCATGAGCGTGACCGTTCGCATCCCGACCATCCTGCGCACCTACACCGGCGGGCAGGCCGAGGTCGCCGCCGAGGGCGGCACCCTCGCCGAGGTCATCTCCGACCTGGAGAAGAACCACACCGGGATCGCCGCCCGGGTGCTCGACGACCAGGGCAAGCTGCGCCGGTTCGTCAACGTGTACGTCAATGACGACGACGTCCGTTTCGAGCAGGGGCTGGAGACGGCGACGCCGGACGGTGCCGGTGTCTCCATCATTCCGGCCGTCGCAGGTGGCTGAGATGGACAGAATGACCGATCATTACCATCGGTAACAGCGGTCACCGAGAGTTCACTGAATTGCCCCCTCCGTGAGAGAAGCGGAGGGGGCAATTCTGTGTGGTTGAGCGAGGTACAGTTGGGGAACGCGTCGCCGATCCACGGGTCGGTAACCCTTGATTGGCCTTTGATTTCTGCCGCAAGCCCGACAAGAAGTAGCCAAAGTGTGCGGGTTTTTTGCGGCTTTTGTTCCCTTTGTCGGGCCCGACTTGACCTGAAGTCAGCGGAATTGTCCCCACATTCCCGACCGGTCGTGCCCGGATTTCTCGTCCGATTGACCTGTTGCAGACGGCAGTTGGGCAGATACATTCAGCCGCGGTCGACGCGTTCCGGCGCACGCCCCCGACCGATGGGGGGTGAGGTCTGACCCGGATCCGCGAAGTGTGGATCTGTGCAAGGGCCAGTAATAGGGGAGTTAGGCATGGCTCAGGGCACCGTCAAGTGGTTCAACGCGGAGAAGGGGTACGGCTTCATCGCGGTCGACGGTGGTGCGGATGTTTTCGTCCACTACAGCGCGATCCAGATGGACGGGTACCGCACCCTGGAAGAGGGCCAGCGGGTCGATTTCGAGATCTCGCAGGGTCAGAAGGGGCCGCAGGCGGACATGGTCCGGCTGGCGGCCAGCTGAAGCACGCGTCGACTTAAAGCAGCGACGTTCTTCTTCGAAGGGCCCGCACCTCCCGGGGTGCGGGCCCTTCGCCGTGCCCAAACCCGCGGCCGACCCCTGTTCGCGCCCGGCGGACCACCCCGCTCGCCCCCCGAGAGCCGCTTGCACTCTCATGGGTCGAGTGCTAATCATTGGCGTTAGCACTCTGAAGGTGAGAGTGACAACGAAGGACCGGGTCGGTGAGGCCCACAGGCCGGGTGGGGCTAGGAACCACAAGGCATGTGAGCCGTCCGTCGCGGGCGCGGGCGCGGTCCAAAGAGGTACTCACCGCCAGTCCTGGAGGGACCACTTCACATGGCCAAGATCATCGCGTTCGACGAGGAGGCGCGGCGCGGCCTTGAGCGCGGTATGAACCAGCTCGCCGACGCCGTCAAGGTCACCCTCGGCCCCAAGGGCCGCAACGTCGTCCTTGAGAAGAAGTGGGGCGCTCCCACGATCACCAACGATGGTGTGTCCATCGCCAAGGAGATCGAGCTGGAGGACCCGTACGAGAAGATCGGCGCCGAGCTGGTCAAGGAAGTCGCCAAGAAGACGGACGACGTCGCCGGTGACGGTACGACCACCGCGACCGTTCTCGCCCAGGCCCTGGTCAAGGAGGGCCTGCGCAACGTAGCCGCCGGCGCCAACCCGATGGCCCTCAAGCGCGGTATCGAGAAGGCCGTCGAGGCCGTCTCCGCTGCCCTCCTTGAGCAGGCCAAGGATGTCGAGACCAAGGAGCAGATCGCCTCCACGGCCTCCATCTCCGCCGCCGACACCCAGATCGGCGAGCTCATCGCCGAGGCGATGGACAAGGTCGGCAAGGAAGGCGTCATCACCGTCGAGGAGTCCCAGACCTTCGGTCTGGAGCTGGAGCTCACCGAGGGTATGCGCTTCGACAAGGGCTACATCTCGGCGTACTTCGCCACCGACATGGAGCGGATGGAGGCGTCGCTCGACGACCCGTACATCCTGATCGCCAACTCCAAGATCGGCTCCGTCAAGGACCTGCTCCCGCTCCTGGAGAAGGTCATGCAGTCGGGCAAGCCGCTGCTGATCATCGCCGAGGACGTCGAGGGCGAGGCCCTGTCGACCCTGGTCGTCAACAAGATCCGCGGCACCTTCAAGTCCGTCGCCGTCAAGGCCCCGGGCTTCGGCGACCGCCGCAAGGCCATGCTCGGCGACATCGCCATCCTCACGGGCGGCGAGGTCATCTCCGAGGAGGTCGGCCTCAAGCTGGAGAACGCGACCCTGGACCTCCTGGGCCGCGCCCGCAAGGTCGTCATCACCAAGGACGAGACCACCATCGTCGACGGTGCCGGCTCCGCCGACCAGGTCGCCGGCCGGGTCAACCAGATCCGCGCCGAGATCGAGAACAGCGACTCGGACTACGACCGCGAGAAGCTGCAGGAGCGCCTGGCGAAGCTCGCCGGCGGTGTCGCGGTCATCAAGGCCGGTGCCGCCACCGAGGTGGAGCTCAAGGAGCGCAAGCACCGCATCGAGGACGCCGTGCGCAACGCCAAGGCGGCCGTCGAGGAGGGCATCGTCGCCGGTGGTGGCGTGGCCCTGCTGCAGGCCTCCGGTGTCTTCGAGAAGCTGGAGCTGGAGGGTGACGAGGCGACCGGCGCTGCCGCCGTCAAGCTCGCCCTTGAGGCCCCGCTGAAGCAGATCGCCGTGAACGCCGGTCTTGAGGGCGGCGTCGTGGTGGAGAAGGTCCGCAACCTCACCCCGGGTCACGGTCTGAACGCCGCGACCGGTGAGTACGTCGACCTGGTCGCCGAGGGCATCATCGACCCGGCGAAGGTGACGCGTTCCGCGCTGCAGAACGCCGCGTCGATCGCCGCGCTGTTCCTCACCACCGAGGCCGTCATCGCCGACAAGCCGGAGAAGGCCGCCGCGCCCGCCGGTGGCGGTATGCCGGGCGGTGACATGGACTTCTGATCGACGTCGGGGGCCTCGGCCTCCGGTTGATCAGCGTCCTTACCGAGGGCGGCACTTCCTGTTGCGAACATTCGCGACAGCGGGTGCCGCCCTCGGGCGTTCGGTCATGGCCGGTCTGACCCGGCGAAAGAGCCGCTAGGACCTGTCCGGCGTCCCCTTGACGGCCGCGGGCCCGAACGGTCCCACGGCCGCCTTGCGTCGCTGCATGCCGGTCAGCCGGACGGCGAAGTACACGGCGGCAGCGGCGGCGGCGATGTGCGCGAGGTCGGCGGCCATGTACTGCGTCACCGCGTCCTTGATCTCCGGCCATGTCCCGGCGTTCTTGTACTGCGTCCCGGCGTACCTGCTGTACAGGACGCTGAGGACGAACAGACCCCACCACAGGTTCACCGGCCAGGTCCGAGCCCGGTACCGCTCGCCCTCGGCCGGCGGCAGAGTGGCGGCACCCCACATGTCGACGGCGACGCGGTACGGCATCCAGAGGTTCGCCAGCGGAATGAGCCACGCTCCGATGGCCCACCCGGGCCCGTTGCGGAACTGGTCCGGCGCCAGCAGCCCGGTGTTGCGGCGCATCAGGAAGAACCAGACGACGAAGATGACCGCGACGGGCACGTACACGATGACCTGATACCTCCCGGCCGTGTCGTACATCGTGGCGGCGGCCTCCAGTTCCCGCTGGGCAGCCGTACCGAAGCCGCCGTCCCCGTCGACCACCGCCCGGAGCCGAAAGCCGGCGAACAGGCTGAACAGATCGCACAGCGCGCTCAGGGCGAGCCCTGCGACGGCCGCGGCCAGGAGGCCGAGGGACGAAGCGGGCGCCCAGGCGGGCAGCGGCGGACGCGGATGTGGCTCATTGGACGCGGACATGGCGGTGAGGCCCCCCCGGGCGAGAAGTGAAGTGGTCCGCGAAGTGACGGGCAATGCGCGGCCGACGAACGATACGCCGGTCACATATATCCCGTCCATGACAATGCCGCGCCGCGGCAGATCGTGCTGTGCGTGGCCGGGGTCACAGCTTCCGGCGGGCGGGATGCGGAATGCGCGGCCGAGTCACCGCACTTACTTAAGGGTGTGCAACGATGCGCGCGCACATACTGGTCGGTACCATCTGCCCGGCCGGAACCCACCCACCGAGGAGCCCTCCCCGTGACCGTCACCGAGTCCGCCGCCTCCCGCGCGGCCCAGATTCTGTCCCGGCCGACCACGATCAACGGCCTCACCGTCCCGAACCGCATCGCGATGGCGCCGATGACCCGCATGTTCTCGCCGGGCGGCGTGCCCGGGGACGACGTGGTGTCGTACTACTCCCGGCGGGCGGCGGCCGGTGTCGGGCTGGTCGTCACCGAGGGGACCTACGTCGGCCATGACTCGGCCGGGCAGAGCGACAGGGTCCCCCGGTTCCACGGCGCGGAGCAGCTCGCCGGGTGGGCGAAGGTGGCCGACGCGGTGCATGCCGCGGGCGGCGCGATCGTGCCGCAGCTGTGGCACATCGGCATGGTGCGTGAGCAGGGGCAGCCGCCGTTCGCCGACGCCCCCGCAGTCGGTCCCTCCGGACTGCGCATCGGTGCCGACGAGGCAACCGGCAAGGCGATGACCCAGAGTGACCTCGATGACGTCATCGGTGCGTTCGCGCAGGCCGCCGCGGACGCCGAGCGCATCGGCTTCGACGGCGTGGAGATCCACGGCGCCCACGGCTACCTCGTCGACCAGTTCCTGTGGGAGGGGACGAACCGCCGTACGGACGCCTACGGCGGTGACCCGGTCGCCCGTACGCAGTTCGGGGCGGAGATCGTGGCCGCCGTACGCGAGAAGGTCTCCGCCGAGTTCCCGGTCATCTTCCGCTACTCGCAGTGGAAGCAGGAGGCCTACGACGCCCGTCTCGCCGAGACCCCCGAGGAGCTGGAGGCCATACTGACCCCGCTCGCCGCGGCCGGCGTCGACGCCTTCCACGCCTCCACCCGCCGCTACTGGATCCCGGAGTTCGAGGGCTCGGACCTCAACCTGGCCGGCTGGACGAAGAAGCTCACCGGCAAGCCCACCATCACCGTCGGCTCGGTCGGCCTGGACGGCGACTTCATCAAGGCGTTCGCCGGGCAGGGCTCCGAGGTCAAGGGCATCGACGACCTGCTGGACCGCCTGGAGCGCGACGAGTTCGACATGGTGGCCGTCGGCCGCGCCCTGCTCCAGGACCCGGAGTGGGCGGCGAAGGTCCTCGGTGACCGCCTCCACGAGCTCAAGCCGTACGACGCCGCGGCGCTCAAGACCCTGAGCTGACTCCCCGAACCCCTTGTGGGGCAGGGCGGTCGGGGGTGACGGTACCGCCATGACCGTCACCCCCTCGGCCACCCGTGCCGCGCGGATCCTCGCCCGTCCCTTCGAACTGAACGGGCTCACGATCCCCAACCGGATCGTCATGGCGCCGATGACACGGAAGTTCTGCCCCGACGGTGTGCCCGGCGAGGACGTGGTGTCGTACTACGCCCGCCGGGCCGCGGCCGGGGTGGGGCTGATCGTCACCGAGGGGGTGTACGTCGACCACGCGTCGGCCGGGGAGTTCGACCGCATCCCGCGCCTGCACGGCGAGGAGCGGCAGGCGGGCTGGGCCGAGGTCGTCCGGGCCGTACACGCGGCGGGCGGCACGATCATGCCGCAGCTCTGGCACATCGGCATGATCCGCGACCATCCGGAAGGGCCCTACGCCGGGTCCCCGAACATCGGCCCCTCGGGCCTGCGCATCGACGGCACCGAGGGCGCGGGCAAGGCGATGACCCTGAGCGACCTGGACGACGTCGTCGGTGCCTTCGCCGAGGCCGCCGCGGACGCCGAGCGCATCGGCTTCGACGGCGTGGAGATCCACGGCGCGCACGGCTATCTGATCGACCAGTTCCTGTGGGCGGGCACCAACCGCCGCGCCGACGCCTACGGCGGTGACCTCGTCGCCCGTACGAGGTTCGCGGCGGAGATCGTGACGGCCGTACGGGCAGCCGTCTCCCCGTCCTTCCCGGTCGTCTTCCGTTTCTCGCAGTGGAAGCTGTGGGCGTGGGAGGCGCGGCTCGCCGAGACGCCGGCCGAACTGGAGGCGCTCCTAGCGCCGCTGGCGGACGCGGGCGTGGACGCCTTCCACGCCTCCACCCGCCGCCATTGGATCCCGGAGTTCGCGGGCTCGGGCCCGGACCTCAACCTGGCCGGCTGGACGAAGAGACTCACCGGCAGACCGGTCATCACCGTCGGCTCGGTCGGCCTGGACGGCGACTTCCTCGCCGCCTTCGTGGGTGAGGGCGCCCCGCTCCAGGACCTCGACCACCTCCTGGACCGCCTGGAGTCCGGCGAGTACGACCTGGTGGCCGTCGGCCGCGCCCTGCTCCAGGACCCCGAGTGGGCGGCGAAGGTGCTGGCGGGCCGGTTCGGGGAGCTGGCGGAGTACGACGCGGAGTCGCTGAAGACGCTGAGCTGAGCCGCAACTCGGGACTACTGTCCAGGAGATGAGGATCATTCATCTCTCGGACACCCACATCGACCGTACCGACGCCCCCAACAAGTACGGCGTCAACGCCACCGACTCACTGCGCCTGATGCTCACCGAGCTGCGCCATCTCCGGAACGTGGACGCCGTCGTCGTCACCGGGGACCTTGCCGACGACGGGACCGTGGAGGCGTACACGGCCGTGAGGGACCTGGTCGGCGAGTTCGCGCGGCGGCTGGGGGCGCCGGTGTTCTACACGACCGGCAACCACGACGAACGGGATGCCTTCACAAAGGTGCTGGGCAGCGGGCACGCGGAACCGGACGCGGTTCTGGACTCCGGGGCGTCGGAGCGTGTGGCGGTGAGCACGGTCGGCGGCACGCGCGTCGTCACGCTGGACTCGCTGGTGCCGGGGAAGGTGTACGGCCGGGTGAGCGAGGCCCAACTGAGCTGGCTGAAAGGTGTGTTGAGCACCTCGGCCGAGCACGGCACCGTCGTCGCCCTCCACCATCCGCCGATCAGCCTCGGCATCTCGGCGACCCAGCCGTTCTTCGGGCTGCGCAACCCGGACGAGCTGGCGGAGGCGATCCGGGGAAGTGACGTAAGGGTCGTCCTGACCGGGCACTACCACCTCCAGCTCCTCGGTTTCCTGGCGTCGGTGCCGGTCTGGGTCACTCCCGGTGTCGTCAACCGCATCGACCTGACATCGGCACCGGGCACGGAACGGGCGGTGCGCGGGGCCTCGGCGTCCCTGGTGGAGCTCGGAGGGGCGGAGGGGCCGATGTTCCACACCTTCCATGCGCGGGACTCCCGGGCGCACGAGACGGTGTACGAGCTGGACGAGGGGCAGGTGAGGGGGTTCGTCGAGAGGCACCGCTGACCGCGCGGCAAGCTCGAAGGCGTCGTCGAAGGCCGCCTGACAGGGCTCCCCTGGAACCTGCCGGAATCAGCTCTGGTGTCAGAGCTCCGTGGTGGGCCAGTCCAGCAGCCGGGCCCCGATCACCGCGGTCTGGAGCATGTAACGGTGGGCGGGATCGGCGGGGTTGGCGCCGGTCAGTTTGAGGATGCGTTCCAGGCGGTAGGTCAGGGCGCGCACGCTGAGGGACAGACGACGGGCGGCCTCGGCGGCGACACAGCCGGAGTCGAAGTAGGCGGTGAGGGTGTCCAGGAGGGGTTGAGGGCCGCCGCGGGCCGTGGTGAGTGGGCCGAGGGTGTCGAGAACGAGTTCGGCCATGGCCTGCCGGTCGCGGGTCAGGACCGGGTAGACGAGCAGGTCGGCCGCGTGCAGAACCGGGTCCTCCAACTCCAGGCGCTCGGCGAGTTCCAGGGCGTTGAGTGCTTCCTCGTACGAGTGGACGACTCCGCCGGGGCCGGGCTGAGGGCGGCCGATGGCGACCCGGCCGCCGTCGGTGGCGGCGTGGGCCTGTTTGGCGAAGTGGGTCAGGATCTCGCCCTGGTGGCCGGGGGCGATACACAGCATCCTGCCGTCCTTGGTGGTGAGCAGGATGCTGCGGTCGCCGAAGCGGGAGATGAGGGCGTGTTCCACTTGGCGGGGGACCGGGTCGCCCTCGTCGTAGGCGGTGGGGCCCTGCGCGACGGCCACGGCGTGGGCGTGGGAGAGGCGCAGGCCGAAGCGTTCGGCGCGTTCGGCCAGGCGGCCCAGGTCGCTGCGGCCGTAGAGCAGATCGTCGATGAACTCGCGGCGCGCGGCCTCCTCCTGGCGCACCGCCAGCCGCTGAGCCCGCTCGTAGCCCTCGGCGAAGGCGTCTATCACCTGGTGTACGGCGGCCAGGGCGCTGTCGGCCGACCCGGGCGTTGTCGGCCATGCCGCTCGGGCGGCGGTCAGGTGGGCGCTGACGAGGGTGCGCAGTCCGTGGCCGGCGTCCGCGGCCTGTTCCCCAAGAGTCCGCCGGGAGGTGATCTCCTCCCTGGTCAGGCGTCGGCCGGTGGTCGCGACCTCGCTCAGTATCTCGGCGTACCCGTCCAGATACTCCTCGGGAATCTCCCGCTCCGCCACGTCGCCCCCGCAATCTTGATGCGCCGATGACGGATTCTTAGCGGCTCACCGGCATCCAGACCTTAGTGAACGCTGCCGGGAACCGGCAATGCGCGGGCGTGCGCCCGCCGTGCACGATGGCGTGCGGGGAGCACTGCGGAGGGTCCCGGTGCCGGACACCGGCAGGTGCCCGGCACCAGGACCCGGAGCAAGCGGTGCACCCACCAGACACACTGACGGGCACTGCGGGCAGGGAAGGGGGCAGGACATGGGGACGTTCCTGGCTGCCGCCACCGGTCTGCCGACGATCCTGCTGACCGCCGCCCTCGTCGTGGTCTTCTGCTTCTGGCTCCTGGTCGCCGTGGGCGTCGCCGCCGCCGACACCTTCGACAGGGACGCCGATCTCAGCGCGTGGGGCATGGGCGGTGTACCCGTGACGGTCGCCGTCTCCGCGATGACGGCACTGGGCTGGCTGCTGAGCGTCGGGGCGATCCTCGTGCTGGCCGCGTTCGTGCCGCCCGGGCCCGCCTCCGGGCTGCTGCGCATCGTCGTTCCGGTCGTGGCGCTGCTCGTGGCCTGGCCGTTGACGTGCTTGTTCGTACGCCCGTTGCACCGGCTCTTCCCCGACGAACCCGGTCCGTGCGAGCTCGGCAGGGCACAGGACCACGCCGTCTGAGCCGCAGCGTCACCCCGGGGGTCCCTTCCTCGCGCCTCAACTTCCTCGCGTCTCACCCTCCTTATGCCTCAAGGACGTATGCCATGAATGTCGCCATCGTGGGCGTCGGCCTGCTTGTCGCCCTCACCCTGCTCACCGTTCTCGTCGTCTCCCGGCTGTTCCGCAAGGTGGAGCAGGGCAAGGCGCTGATCGTCTCCAAGCTGCGGAAGGTCGACGTCACCTTCACCGGGCAGGTCGTGCTGCCCGTGCTGCACAAGGCCGAGGTCATGGACATCTCGGTGAAGACCATAGAGATCACCCGAGCCGGCAAGGACGGGCTGATCTGCAAGGACAACATCCGCGCCGACATCCGCATCTCGTTCTTCGTCAAGGTCAACAAGACCGTGGAGGACGTCATCAAGGTCGCCCAGACGGTCGGCACCGCGCGGGCGAGCGACCAGCGGACCTTGCAGGAGCTGTTCCACGCGAAGTTCTCCGAGGCGCTGAAGACCGTCGGCAAGCAGCTGGACTTCACCGACCTTTACACCAAGCGCGAAGAGTTGCGGTACCGGATCATCGAGGTCATCGGCGTCGACCTGAACGGCTACCACCTGGAGGACGCGGCGATCGACTACCTGGAGCAGACGCCGCTCACCCAGCTCGACCCGGCCAACGTCCTGGACGCCCAAGGCATCCGCAAGATCACCGAACTGACCGCCGTGGAGCACGTGCGCACCAACGAGGCGCAGCGCACCGAGGAGAAGGAGATCACCCGGCAGAACGTCGACGCGCGCGAGGCCATCCTGGAGCTGGAGCGCCGGCAGGTGGATGCCGAGATCAAGCAGAGGCGGGAGATCGAGACCGTTCGAGCACGGGAGGAAGCCGAGACCGCGCGGGTCGTGGAGGAGGAGCGGCTGCGGGCGCAGGGCGCGTTCCTGCGCACCGAGGAGCAGCTCGGTGTCCAGCGGGAGAACCAGGCGCGTGAGGTCGCCGTCGCCGCGAAGAACCGCGAGCGGGTCATCGCCATCGAGAACGAGCGCATCGAGAAGGACCGCCTCCTGGAGGTCATTGCCAGGGAGCGGGAGACCGAGCTGACGAAGATCGCCGCCTCCAAGGAGGTCGAGGCGGAGAAGCGGGAGATCGCCGAGGTCATCCGCGAGCGCGTCGCCGTGGACCGTACGGTCGCCGAGCAGGAGGAGTCCATCAAGAAGCTCCGGGCCGTGGAGGAGGCGGAGCGGGGGCGGCAGGCCGTGATCATCGCGGCCGAGGCGGAGGCGCAGGAGAAGCTGGTCAAGGACATCAAGGCCGCGGAAGCCGCCGAGCAGGCCGCAGTACACCGGGCCGCCGAGGAGCTCACCCTGGCCGAGGCCCGGTTGAAGAGCGCCGACCTCGACGCGCAGGCCAAGCTCCGTCTCGCCGAGGGCATTCAGGCCGAGGCGGCGGCGGAAGGACTCGCGGTGGTACAGGTCCGGGACAAGGAGGCCGAGGTCATCGAGAAGGCCGGCCGTGCGGAGGCCGAAGCGACGCAGGCCCGGATGCGGGCCGAGGCGGAAGGCGCCAAGGCACAGGCCCTCGCCGAGGCAGAGGGCATCGGCGAGAAGCTGAAGGCCGAGGCCGCCGGTCTGACCGAGAAGGCGGCGGCGATGGCCGCGCTGGACGAGGCGTCCCGTGCGCACGAGGAGTACCGGCTGCGGATCCAGGCGGAGAAGGACATCCGGCTGGCCGGCCTGGACGTGCAGCGGCAGGTCGCCGAGGCGCAGGCCACGGTGCTGGCCACCGGCCTGGAGAACGCCGACATCAGCATCGTCGGCGGCGAGTCGGTCTTCTTCGACCGGCTGGTGTCCTCGATCGCGCTCGGCAAGGGAATCGACGGTTTCGTGCAGCACTCCGAGACCGCGCAGGCACTGGCCGGGCCCTGGCTGGACGGCAGCGCCGGCTTCACCGACGACCTGAGCCGCATCCTCGGCTCGGTTTCCACTTCCGACGTGCAGAACCTGACCGTCTCGGCGCTGCTGATGAAGCTGATGAAGACCGGCGGGGCCGACTCGGGGCAGCTCCAGCAGCTGCTCGACAAGGCCGGCGAGCTGGGTCTGGCGGACAAGCCGCTCACTGCCCTCAACGGCAGTGCGGTCCGCGCCTGATCCGTCCCCGGTCCGGAGCCGCCGCACAGGGGACGGCGGCTCCGGACCGCGCCCTTTCCGACGTCGGGAGATCCGATGTCGGGAAAGAGCCCGACTTCTTGAGAGGGACCCATGACCACCGGCCTGGACACCGGCACCTACGACGCGCTCGACACCGGCACCTACGAGGTGCTGCGCGACCGCCTCACCGCGCAGGCCGCCGAACTCGCCCACCGCGCCGAGGCGCTCAACGCCCGCCGTGCCGAGGAGTTCGGCTCCACCCGGCTCGAACTGACCGGCACCGAGCGGCTGCGCACCGAGCACAACTGTGTGCCCCGCGACATCGTCTCCGTCGGCGACACCCTGCTCTTCGGCCACAACGTCTTCCTGGGTCTGAAGCCCGAGACGACCGTCGGCGACGTCTTCGCGCTGCACGACCGCGGCCTGAACCGGCTGCCCGACGACGCCGTGCCCGGCCTTCTCGACGCCCCGGCGTTCCGCCGCGAGTTCGAGGCGCTCTACCGCTACTACCGCCAGGCCCACCTCCTCCAGCTCCGTCGACTCGACGGCAAGTTGCTGGCCGTCTTCCAGACCGGCGAGAAGCCCGGCGACATCCGCGTCCTGCGCTGGGCGCTGTCCGACGACGGCCAGGCGACCTTCCTCGACGCGCGCGGCGACCGCGACCACGTCTTCCCGCCCTCCCACGACTTCGAGTGGACCCCTGCGACCCGCGAGGACCACGTCCTGGGCCGCCACCCGCACGTCTCCATCGACGGCGAGGTCTTCGTGGAGACCGTCGGCGGCACCCTCACCGTCAAGGTCGAGAACAACACCGAGACCGGCGAGGGCATCTACAGCGAGCCCGTCGCCGAGCCCCTCCAGTCCCTCGCCGACGCCGACATCGCGTACGCGCGCGTGGGCGCCCTGATCCTGTTGCGCATCCGCCCCTACAAGGAGGACACCGACCGCCACCTGGTCTTCAACACCCTCACCAGGACCGTCGTCCGCCTCGACGGCATCGGCCGGGCCTGCCGCCGCCTGCCCGAGGACCAGGGCATCGTCTTCCCCGGCGGTTACTGCCTGGCCACGGGCACCCACAAGACGTACGAACTCGACACCACGGAGCTGGAGTTCGAGCGCGAGGTGCGCTCCCCGAACGGCGAGGACGTCCTGTTCGCGTTCCACGCGCGCGTGGAGGGCCGCAGCCTGCTGCTGCCGTACAACATGATCCGCAAGGAGGTCGCCAACCCCCTCTCCTGCCATGGCTGGGCGCTCTTCGACGACGGCACCCTCCTCGTCCTGCGCGCCGACAGCGACGAACCGCAGCGCGTGCACCCCGTTCAGCTGTGGAACTCCCCGTACGTCTCCGACCTGCACGCCGCCGCCCGCCCCGCCGGCACCGGCCCGCTCGCCCGGGTCGGCAACGCCGACCTCGTCCGCGGCATCTCCGACTGCCTGTCCATTTCGCGCGCGGTGGCCGAGACGACGCCGACGAGCGAGGTGTACGAGGCCCTGGTCGCAGCCTGCGTCCGGGCGGCCGACTCCTACCACTGGCTGGGCGAGCCCGAACTCGGCGAACTCCTGGCGCCGCTCGCGCAGCTGCGGACCTCCGCCGAGCAGGTGCTGTCCGAGTTCGAGACCGTCCAGGCCCTCACCCGCCAGGCCGCCGAAGCGCTCGCCGAGGCCGCCGCACAGGTCGCCGGTGTCGTACGACGCCTGCGCGGCGAGGTGCCGCGCAGCGCCGCCGCCTGGGTCACCGGGCTGACCGAACTCCGGCACGCCCAGGGCCACTTGCTCACCCTGAAGGACATGCGGTACGCGGACGCCGTCCGCATCGACGAACTCGCCGCCGACGTCGAGTCCGACCTCGCCACCTTCGGCCGACGGGCCGTCGAGCACCTCGCCCGCGAGGACGCCTTCGCCGACCACCAGGCCGAAATCGAGCAACTCGTCGCCGACGCCGAGGCGATCTCCACCGTGGCCGAGGCCGCACCCCTCGCTGCCCGCATCGACGGCCTCACCGACGGCCTGCGCACGGTCACCGAGGTCGTCGCCGGCCTCGACATCGGCGACGCCACGGTCCGTACATCCATTCTGGAGCGCATCGCCGAGGTCCTCGGCGGCGCCAACCGAGCCCGCGCCACCCTCGACGGCCGCCGCCGCGAACTCCTCGACGGCGAGGGACGCGCGGAGTTCGCCGCCGAGTTCGCCCTGCTCGGGCAGACCGTCACCGGCGCGCTCGCCGCCGCCGACAGCCCCGAGGCATGCGACGAGCAGCTCGCCCGCATGCTCGTGCAGGTCGAGAACCTGGAGTCCCGGTTCGCCGAGTTCGACGACTTCCTCGGCGAGCTGGCCGACAAGCGCGATGAGGTCCACGAGGCGTTCTCCGCCCGCAAGCAGACCCTCGCCGACGCCCGCGCCCGCCGCGCCGAGCGCCTCGCGGACTCGGCGACGCGTGTGCTCCGGACAGTCACTCGCCGTGCCGCCGCCCTCGCCGACGCGGACGCCGTCGCCACGTACTTCACCTCCGACCCGATGCCCGCCAAGGTCCGCCGCACCGCCGACGAACTGCGCGAACTCGGCGACCAGGTAAGGGCGGAGGAACTGGACGGCCGCCTCAAGGCCGCCCGCCAGGAGGTGCTGCGCGCCCTGCGCGACCGCAGCGACCTGTACGCCGACGACGGCCGCGTCCTCCGCCTCGGCACCCACCGCTTCGCCGTCAACACCCAACCCCTGGACCTGACCCTGGTCCCGCACGGCGAGGGCCTGGCCTTCGCCCTGACCGGCACCGACTACCGCGCCCCCGTCACGGACCCCGACTTCGCCGCCACCCGCCCGTACTGGGACCGCCCGCTGCCGTCGGAGTCCCCGGACGTCTACCGCGCCGAGCACCTCGCCGCCCGCCTGCTGGACGAACACGGACCGCAAGCCCTGGCGGAGGCCGACCTGCACGCCCTCGTACGGAAGGCAGCGGAGGAGGCCTACGACGAGGGCTACGAGCGCGGCGTCCACGACCACGACACAGTGCTGATCCTCACCGCGCTACTCCAACTGCACGCGAGTGTCGGCCTGTTGCGCCACGAGCCCGTCGCCCGTGCCGCCGCCCAACTGTTCTGGGCGCACGGCACGACGGCCGAGGCGCGCGCGAGCTGGACGCGGCGCGCGGTGTCACTGGCCCGTGCACGGGACACGTTCGGACTGACGCCCGCGATCGATGACCTGTGCGGGGAGCTGGCGGAAGCGATCGGCTCCGAGACCGCGGCCGCGTACCTCTTCGAGGAGCTGACCTGTGGCCCCGACGGCTTCGTCATCAGCGCCGGCACCCGCATCCTGCTCGACAAGTTCCGTCGTACGGTGGGCACTTCCGCCTACGAGGACGACCTCGCCGCCGTCGCCGACCTGCCCGCGCGCAGGCAGCTCGTCGAGGCATGGCTGTCCGCCTACGCCACCTCCACCGGCACCGACCTCACCCCCGGAGACCTGGCCGAGGCGGTGGCCGCCGAGCTCTGCCCGGACCTGCCCCGCCACGAGTACGAAGCACCCCTGACCGTCACCGTCGAGGGTCTGCTCGGCACCCACCCCCGCATCACCGGCCGTGCACTCGCCCTCCGCGTCGACGAGTTCCTGGCCCGCACCCGCGCCTTCCGCGCCCACGAGGTACCGGCCCACCGCGCCTACCAGCGCCACCGCACCGCCCTGGTCGCCGCCGAGCGCGCCCGGCTGCGACTCGACGAGTACCGCCCCCGCGTGATGTCCGCTTTCGTCCGCAACCGGCTCATCGACGAGGTGTACCTCCCCCTCATCGGCGACAGCCTCGCCAAGCAACTCGGCACCACGGGCGAGGCCAGGCGCACCGACACCGGCGGCCTGCTGCTGCTCATCTCCCCGCCCGGCTACGGAAAGACGACCCTCATGGAGTACGTCGCCGACCGGCTGGGCCTGCTGCTGGTGAAGATCAGCGGCCCGGCGCTGGGCCACGCCGTGACCTCGCTGGACCCGGCCGAGGCCCCGAACGCGACCGCACGCCAGGAGATCGAGAAGATCAACTTCGCGCTGGAGGCGGGCAACAACACCCTCCTCCACCTGGACGACATCCAGCACACCTCGCCCGAGCTGCTGCAGAAGTTCATCCCGCTGTGCGACGCCACCCGCCGCATCGACGGGGTGCGGGACGGTGAGCCGCGCACCTACGACCTGCGTGGCAAGCGCTTCGCCGTCTGCATGGCCGGCAACCCCTACACCGAGTCCGGCAGCCGCTTCCGCGTGCCCGACATGCTGGCCAACCGGGCCGACGTATGGAACCTCGGTGACGTCCTGACCGGCAAGGGGGACGCCTTCGCGGTGAGCTTCATCGAGAACGCCCTCACCGCGAACCCGGTCCTCGCCCCACTCGCCGGCCGTGACCGCACCGACGTCGACCTGCTGATCCGCCTCGCCCAGGGCGATATGACAGCCCGCGCCGACCGGCTGGCCCACCCGTACGCGCCCGCCGAACTGGAGCGGATCCTGGCCGTCCTGCACCACCTGCTCACGACCCGCGCGACGGTCCTCGCGGTGAACGCCGCCTACATCGCCTCGGCGGCCCGGACCGACGCCACTCGCACCGAACCGCCCTTCCAGCTCCAGGGCTCCTACCGCAACATGAACAAGATCGCTCAACGCATTCAACCGGTCATGAACGACGCAGAACTGGCCGCACTGATCGACGACCACTACCGGGCCGAGGCGCAGACCCTCACCACCGGCGCCGAGGCCAACCTGCTCAAGCTCGCCGAACTACGCGGCACCCTGACCGGCGAACAGATGGCTCGCTGGACCGAGTTGAAAGCGGCCTACGTCCGTACCCAGGCCCTCGGTGGGCCCGAGGGGGACCATCCCCCAGCCTTCGGCCGGGGGGACCCCCATCTCGCTACGCTCGCCCGTGCCGTGGCCGCCCTCGGCCTGCTCGCCGACCGGATCGCGGCCGTCGAATCGGCGATCAACCGGGCGAGCGACCCGCGCCACCTCTTCGCGAACCCGGCTGCCCGGCACGCGTCCAGGCGGCAGGAGCGGTGATGGTCTGCTTCCTCGTGCCGCTCGCCGTCGCGGTCCTGATCATCGGGGTCAGTACGGCCGTGCTGATCCGCCGCGACCGACGGCGGCTGGAGGCCGGCTCCGAGACCGTGCGGCTCGAAGCCGCCGCCACCCTGGGACTACGCGAGGCCCGGCGCCGGGCACGCGCCTATGGGAACCGCTTCCTGCGCGAACGCGAGTGAGGGAGGCATGCCCCAGGGTGCCCTGGAGCCGCGGCCTGGAACATCCGCTACGCCCCGCCGTCACGCAGCGGTGACTCCCGTCGCGCCGAGAAGCTCGTGCAGGAGATGCGAGGCGGTGATCACGCCGAGCAGATGGGTCCCGGCCTTGTCCTTCTGGGCGACCGCCACCAGCGGGCTGCGCACCCGTGCCATCAGCGCGGCCACCTCCAGCGCGGTGTCGTCGGGGTCGGCGATGGGCGGCGGCTCGGCCTTGCTGGACAGGCAGTCGCCGACGGTGCGGCCCTCCAGCGCCTTGCACAGCCGGTCCGCGTGCTTCTCGTCGACCACGGCCGCGAGCGTCGGATCCTCGACGACATAGGCGGGGACCAGCACCTTGACCATCTGGGAGGCGGGCAGGATCGCCTTCGGGTCACCTTGCTCGTCGAGCACCAGCAGGCCCGGCAGCTTGTGTTCGGCCATCAGCCGGGCCGCCTCCATGGCGTCGCTGTCGACGCTCACCGTCTCGTATCCGACCGCCAGGTCACGCGCGCGCACGGCGGGCTCCTCATCTGCTGGAAACGTCCCTGTGCTCAGGGTCGTACACCTGCGGGGCGGGGGCCAGGACATTGACGCGAAACATATGCGGTGGGCTGGGCGGGAGCACACTGGAAGCGTGCGGTCGGTGCACACGAGGGGGTGTCGGTCGATGGCGACGTCTCGGTGTGCGGGGGTGCGGCTCAGGACGCCGAGCGGAAGCGGGCGGAGAGCCGCCGTGTACCGGCCGTGCTCGTGGATGACGGACGGGAACGGCCGGATCATGGCCGACCCCCTGACCGAGGGGGATGCCCGGCTGCACGCGATCTCAGGAGGCGTGCTGGTGGGGATGGACGTGGGTGGCGCGGTATGGGGCACTGTGTGGGCGGTGCGTCGCGGGCTGGAGCGACGCCGCATGGCGCAGTGGGCCGCGGAATGGGAGCGGATCGACACGCGATGGGGGTGGAAGGCGGGCTGAGTCAGCCGACGGATTTGGCTGCCCTGCGCTAGCCGATCTGTCCGTCCGCGGACCGTGTCCCCGGTCGTAGCCGTCGGCCGAGGAGCTCGGCCAGACCCTGTTCCTCCCGGTGCTCCTCGCCGCCGCCCTGGGGGCGTTCGGCACCTTCCGTACAGGCCGGGCACCGCGAGGACGGCGGCCTGGTCGAGGCGTTCCTCCAGGTGCTGGCCGAGTTTGCGGTTGTAGAGCCGGATGACCAGCCGCAGGCGTGGATTGAGGCGGCGTGCGGGCAGCGCCGCGTGGATGTTGGTCTCGTCGTCGTCATGGACCAGCGCCAACGCGGCGGCCTCCCGTACGCCGGCCTCGGACAGTGCGGCTTCGTCGAGCAGGGGGGCCTCGACCACCCGGGGACGGTCGGTGTCCGGTGCGGCGCGGTTCATGGCCGCCTGTACTCGGCCGAGCAGGGCGGAGGGCCTCGGCGCCGGCCCTTCGGGACCGGACCGGAGGGCGGCGGGCACGACGAGGGTGACCCGTTCCCGGTACACCGTGGCGAGTTCGGTGGCCAGCCGTTCGGCCAGCGCGTCGTCACCCGCCACGATCATGTGTCCCGGGCGGGCGAACCCGCGCGTCGGCTGGGGAAGGACGACCATGCCGTACGGCACCTCCGACTCAGGCCAGGGCGAAGTAACGCATCCACACGTACAGCGCCGACAGCGCGACCGTGACGACGGTGACGACGAGGCCGTACTTGGTGAACTGCCAGAAGGTGATGGGCTGCCGGTTGCGTTCGGCGATGCCGAGGACGACGACGTTGGCGCTGGCGCCGATCGCTGTGGCGTTGCCGCCGAGGTCCGCGCCGAGCGCGAGGGCCCACCACATCACGTGGTCGGGGGCGCCGCCCATGTTCTGGACCAGGTCGGCGGTGATCGGCGCCATGGTGGCGACGTACGGAATGTTGTCCACGACGCCGGACAGCACGGCCGAGGCGCTCAGCATCAGCATCGAGCCGCCGAGCTCGTTGTCGCCGATGGTGTCGGCCAGTGATCGGGAGATCTCGCCGATGACGCCGGTCTCGATCAGGCCGCCGATCATGATGAACAGTCCGGCGAAGAAGGCGAGGGTGGGCCACTCGACCTCGCCGAGCACCTCGCCGGTCTCCACGGCGGAGATCGCGATCAGCAGCCCGGCGCCGAGCAGGGCGACGACGCTGGGCTCGTAGTGCAGGACCGGGTGCAGCACGAACCCGAGGACGACCAGCACGAGCACGATCAGGCCCTGGACGAGCAGCCGGGGGTCCTTGATGGCCTCGCGTTCCTCCAGCGCCATGACCTCTTCGGCGCGTGTCTCGTCGTAGACGAACGACTTGCGGAACAGGAAGCGGCACAGCGCGACGAGCACGACTATCAGGATCGCGGACAGCGGAGCGAGGTGGACCAGGAAGTCGTTGAAGGTCATGCCCGCACGGCTGGCGATGATGATGTTGGGCGGGTCGCCGACCAGGGTCGCGGTGCCGCCGATGTTGGAGGCGAACACCTCGGCGATGAGGAACGGGGCGGCGGGCAGCGCGAGGCGTTCGCACACCAGCAGCGTCACCGGGGCGATCAGCAGCACCGTGGTGACGTTGTCGAGCAGCGCCGAGGCGAGGGCGGTGATGACGACGAGCATCACCATCACCCGGAACGGCCTGGCCCGGGCTCGCTTCACCGCCCAGATGGCCAGGTACTCGAACATGCCCGTCTTCTTGAGCACGCCGACGATCATCATCATGCCCAGGAGCAGGAAGATGACGTTCCAGTCGACGCCGCTGTGCTCGGAGAAGAACGCCGACTCGTCGTCGGTGGCGCCGATCGCCAGCATCAGCGCGGCGCCGCCGAGGGCCGCGCCGACGCGGTGGATCTTCTCACTGATGATCAGGCCGTACGTGATCACGAAGACGGCGATGGCCGCCCAACTCTGCCAGCCGTTCACGATCCTCCGACGATTCGTTCCATCAGACGCGCAGCCGTCACGGCGCCCATGAGGTTGATCCGGTCGCCGTCGCGTTCGACGACGGCGACGAGTGGGGTGTGCGTACGGGCCACGAGGGCCGCCACGTGGGTGACGCTCGCGTCCGGGCCGACCGTCGGCGGCCGGACCCTGTGACGGGGCAGCCACTCTGCCACCGTGAGCCCGGTGAGTCTCTCCAGCGCCTCGTCCAGGTCCCGGTCGTCGCCCTCGGCGGTGACCAGCCGCCGTTCGACCAGCAGCCGGGCCGCATCGCAGGCGTCGTCGTCGGTGGACACGTACGGGTAGGTCTCGGCGAGCTCAAGCGCCGACATGTTCCGCCTCCTTCGACGTGCGGGACGCTTCATGGCCGTCGGGCACACCGGCGATGTCCTCGACGTGGAACAGGCGGGCTATCGGTACATCCGTCGAGCTGTGCGCGACGATCGAGAAGGCGATGCACACGGCGATCAGGGTGAACGCCTCCTCGCCCCGCGGGATCCCGGCCTGCAGCACCAGCAGCCCGTACACCACCGAGGCGAAGCCCTTCGGTCCGAACCAGGCGGCGACCAGCTTTTCCTGCCGGGTGAAGCGCGTCCCCAGCAGCGACAGCAGCAGCGAGGCCGGCCGGATCAGCACGATCGCCAGGACCACCGCGACGTAGCCGCCGAAGGACAGGTCACCGAACAGCGACGGCGTCAGCAGCGCGCCGAACACGAGAAGCGCCGCGAACTTGGCCAGCTCCGCCAGCGCTTCGCCGAGCGGCTCGAACGCCTCCTTCGCCTCCAGCGAGCGTGCCGTGAGCACCGCGCCCGCGGAGAACGCGGCGAGGTAGGGGTTGGCGTGCGTGAGGTGGCAGAGGGCGTAAAGGATCACGCCGATCGCCAGCGGAAGCAGCGGTTGCAGTTTGGGCTCGGCGCCCAGCAGCCGGAACCGTACGAGCTCGATCACCACGAACGGGATGACGACGCCGAAGACCAGCCCGAGGACCAGCTCCAGCGCGATCTTCCCCAAATCTGCTTCGGCGTGCCCGGAGGTCGGCCCGGCCGCGGCGATCAGGATGAGGACGACCGGCAGGGCGAGCCCGTCGTTGATACCGCTCTCCACGTTCAGCAGCTGCCGCAGCTTCGCCGGGACCTCCTTGCGCCCGACGATCGCCGAGGCGAACACCGGGTCGGTCGGCGCGAGCACCGCTCCGACCAGGAAGGACGTCGTCCAGTCCAGGCCCACCAGGAAGTGCGTGATCAGCGCCATGCCGACGAACGCGAGCGGCATGCCGAGCCCGAGCGCGCGGGCGGGGTTCCTCCAGTTCTCCTTCAGCTTCGGGAAGGAGACGTGCATGCCATCGGTGAACAGTACGGCGAACAGTGCCAGGTCGGCCGTGACGGACACGATCTCGCTGTCCGGCGTGATGTGGATCAGGCCCAGGAATCCGTCGCTGACGAGTGCCCCGCCGACCAGGAAGAGGAAGGAGGTGGACAGTACGGTCCGGGCAGCGAGACCGGACAGCAGCACCGCGACGAGCAGTGCCACCCCGAAGACCACGACGAGCACCATGACCAGAACCCCCGATCAGCGAAGAGACTTGTCCTCAAACCGCCGACCAGGCTTCCCGGCACACCGCGGGGAACCATACACGTTCTTTACGCGGCATTTACAGGTCCTTGGCGCGCATCCTGGCGTGCGGCTCGCTGCCGGATCCCGGCAACAAGCTGACCTCTCGCTAACGGGCATGAGCCGCACGAGACGCTGGTCCGTGGTGCGGTGTCGGCGCTTGTCGTGCGCTCGGTCGCGCGTGTTCGACGGAGTTGTCCGGTGAGGCGGTCGCTTGCGGTTCGGTGCAGCGGGCCCGGTGATCGGGCCGACGACGAACAAGGCGACTTTCCGGTGGAGGAGGAAGCCTCCGATCTCGTCAGGGAGGGGTGTCGGGTCAGCCGGGTCCTGGCGGACGGCAGCGGGCTCACCGACTTCGTGATGAACCCTCCCGATGAGGGGATCACGGGCAGCGTGTCGGAGGTTTGGACTCGCGGATCGCTCGCGCACGCAGCTCGTCGGGGGTACTTCCGCGGTGCAGGCGCCCGTGGCCGAGGGGCAGTCGGCTCGCTTGAGTAAGTCAATCAACTGACTTAAGGTTGCCTTGGTCAATTACGTACTCTTCGCGCTCGTACGCCCACGGAGGCCCCGTCATGTCCCACCCCCCTGCCCCGCCGCGGTCGAACGCCGTGGTGGCGGTGCTGGCCTTCGCCGGGATCGTCGTCTCGTTGATGCAGACGTTGGTCATCCCGATCGTCCCGGAGCTGCCGAAGCTGCTGGACGCCCCGGCGTCCGACACCGCCTGGGCGGTCACGGCGACGCTGCTCGCCGCGGCCGTCGCGACGCCCGTGATGGGGCGGCTCGGCGACATGTACGGGAAGCGGCGGATGCTGCTGGTCAGCGTCGTGCTGCTGGTGACCGGCTCCGTGGTGTGTGCCCTGAGTGACGCGCTGGTGCCGATGATCGTCGGACGGGTGCTCCAGGGTCTGGCCTCGGGCGTCATCCCCCTCGGCATCAGCATCATGCGCGACGAACTCCCCGCCGAGCGCCTCGGCTCCGCCACCGCCCTGATGAGCGCCTCCCTCGGTATCGGCGGCGCGCTCGGGCTGCCCGCCGCCGCGCTGATCGCGGACAACTTCGACTGGCACGTCCTGTTCTGGACGTCGGCCGGACTGGGTGTCGTGGCGCTGGGGTGCGTGCTGCTGTTCGTGCCCGAGTCGAAGGTGCGCACGGGCGGCCGCTTCGACCTGGTCGGCGGCGTCGGCATGGCGGCCGGGCTGGTGTGTCTGCTGCTGGCGATCAGCAAGGGTGCCGACTGGGGCTGGACCAGCGGCACGACGCTCGGCCTGTTCGTGGCCGCCGTGGTCGTCCTGCTCGCCTGGGGCTGGTGGGAGCTGCGCACCGAGCAGCCGCTGGTCGACCTCCGCACGACCGCCCGCCGACAGGTGCTGGTCACCAACCTGGCCTCGATCGCGGTGGGCTTCGCCATGTTCGCGATGAGCCTGGTCATCCCGCAGCTCCTCCAGCTCCCGACCCAGACGGGCTACGGCCTCGGCAAGTCGATGCTGGTCGCGGGTCTGTGCATGGCGCCGTCGGGTCTGGTCATGATGGCCACGGCCCCGGTGTCCGCCGCGATCTCCCGGGCCAAGGGCCCGAAGGTCACGCTGATGATCGGCGTCCTGATCGTGGCCGTCGGCTACGGCCTCAACATCGTCCTGATGTCCGAGGTCTGGCACTTCATCCTGGTGGCCTGCGTCATCGGCGCCGGTGTCGGCTTCGGCTACGGCTCGATGCCGGCCCTCATCATGAGCGCCGTGCCCGCGTCGGAGACGGCCGCCGCGAACAGCCTCAACACGCTGATGCGTTCTCTCGGTACGTCCACCGCGAGCGCCGTCGCGGGCGTGATCCTCGCCCAGATGACGACGAACCTCGGCGGCTACGCCCTCCCGTCCGAGAACGCCTTCAAGGTGGTCCTGGCGGTGGGCGCCGGGGCGGCGCTGCTGGCCTTCGTGGTGGCGTCGTTCATCCCGCGGCAGGCGGTGGCCGTCGCCGGGGAGCCGGTGACGGAGCGGGCGGCCCAGCCGGTGCGGGCGTCGGCCAAGTAGCCGTTCCGGCGGCTACAGGTTGCCCATCGGCTCGATGTCGACCTTCACCGGCGTACCCCACACGCGCAGCACCTCGTAGTCGGTGAACTCGTGCACGAGCCGGTAGGCCATGGCAGGGCGCGGGCCGCGGCGCTGGGCGGCGAGATAGAGCTCGGCCTCCCGGCGGTCGCGGCGCGGGGTGCCGCAGAGCTGCCACTCCTGGCCGTTCCACAGCTCCGGCAGCCAGCGCTGCTGGGGCTGCGGGCGGTCGCCGCGGACGCCGTAGCGGGAGGGCACGGACTCGGCAGGCCGGTCGTGGTAAGGCCCGGGCCCGCCGCTGTACTCGGCCCGCCGGGCGGCGCGGCGCCGCGTCTCGCACAGCAGACACCGATCGGGCGCGCTCTCGTCGACGGGCCCGTTCGGGTGCTCGGCACAGCGCGTCGTGGGCGCGGCACTGGAGACGCTCTCGTCCAGGAGATCGAGCGCGCGGCGGAGATCGGCCTTGACCTCGTGGAGTCTGGCGTCGGGAGTGTCGGCGGTCAGGGACTCGCCGTGCTCGCCCACCAGACGGAGGGCTCGGCCGAGGGCGGTCAGCTGGGCGTGGTTCATCGGGGCGCGGTTCCGGTCATTGGGCGTAGTCCTTGAGCTTCTCGGTGTCGAGGGCGATGTCCACGGGGGAGGGCACGTCGACGGTTGTGCCCCCAGGGTAGGCGGGGGAGTCACCGGTGTGTCCTCTGCCGTCGTTCGGACATGGCGGCACGGATCTCTGCCGCGTGGGCTTGGACTGTGGAGGCCTGTACGGGGGGCGTGCTGGGGCGGTCTCTCCGGCGGGAGTTTGGTGGTCAGGCGGTTGCGGATCAGGGCCGCCGGGCGTCAGCCATGGGATCGAACTTGTCCTTCGATCTCGTACGTCAAGCCCCCGCCAGGTGTTCCACCACCTGGCGGGGGCTGTTCGTTGTCAGCCGAGTTTTGCCGCCTGCTTCTCGATGACCGCGGTCGGCTGTTCGAAGGCCTCGCCCCGGCCGACCGCCGCGATGTTGAAGGACGAGAACCCGGCGAGCGTGGTGCCCTGCCGGAAGACGACGACCTTGGTTTCGGCGGCGGAGCCGTCCTGCTTCGTCCCGACCGTCCAGGCGACGGCGTCCTCGCCTGCGGCGAGCTTCTCCTCGCTGACCTTGGTGACCTGCTGCTTCTCCCCGGCGACCGTCATGGTGAAGCCCCCGGCGCACTTCTTGCCCGCCTCCCGCAGCGTGGCGAGGGTCTGCTCGGCGCCGTCGGCGTCGTAGGACCAGAGGGAGGTCATCGTCTTGGTGATGTCGAGCGAGTCGAGTGTGGCCTCCTGGGCCTCCTCCTCCGTCATGCCCGCGAGCTCCTCCATCGAGGGCATGCCCCTCTTGGCCGCCGCGGACTCCTGGACGACGAGCCGCTGGACACTGGCGGCCGGGGCGCTCGCCGGCAGGGCCGACAGCGCCTGGGCGACGGGCTCGCACTCGGCCTTGTCGGAGGAGACGGAACCGGGTGCGAAGACGTCCTTCTTGCCCGGCTTCTTGATCTCGTGGCCCTTGACGTCACCCTGGGCGACGACGAGCTTCTCCAGCTCGGCGGCGGTGAGTGCCTTCGCCGCCGGCTTGTCTGAGTTGGCGCCATCCTTCGTGTTCTCCGTGCCCTTGTCCTCGCCGCCACCGCAGGCGGTGACCAGGAGGGCGAGGGAGACCGCGGACGCGGTCAGGAGGGTACGGCGGATGGCGGTTGTCTGCGTTGCGTTGTTCACGCAGGCAAGACCAACGTGACCGGGGTGGGGTTGTGCGACCCGCGGGGCTTTTATGCAGGTGAGGGGGAGGCGGAGAGTAGAACCGTCGTCCGGGCCCGGACGACGGTCCACACGCCTGCCGTTGTCGGTCAGCCCATGCTCTTCGACCCGTCGAGGGACTCGCGGATGATGTCGGCGTGGCCGGCGTGCTGGGCGGTCTCGGCGATGACGTGCAGGAGGACCCTGCGGGCGGACATCTTGGCGCCGGGTTCGTTCCACGGGGCCTTGGGCAGGGGGTGGGTCACGTCGAGGTCGGGCAGGGTGGTGACCAACTCGTCGGTTCGGGCGGCCGTTTCGGCGTAGTCGGCCAGTACGCCTTCCAGCGTCTCGCCCGGCAGCATCCGGAACTCCTCGGCCCGCTTGGCGAAGTCGGCCTCGGTCATGGCGGTGAAGTCGGGCATCGCCGACGGGCCGTGCTGGATGAAGGCCGCCCAGTGCCGTTCCACCGACGCGACGTGCTTGATCAGGCCGCCGATACACAGCTCGCTGGCCGTGGTCCGCTGCCCGGCCTGCTCGTCGGTGAGGTCGCGGGCGGTGAAGCGCAGGAAGTGGCGGTGCTTGGCGAGCGCTTCGAGCAGGTCGGCACGCTCGCCGGTGGCGGCGGCGGTGGCGGTGTCCTGTGCGGTGGTGTTGGCGGTGTCCTGCATGATGCGGCCCTCCGAGATTCCTGGTCCGATGCCCTGGCCGATGCCTGCTTGCGATTTCTGTCGCATCGGCCGAGGCCTACGTTAGGAGCCGTTTAGGTCAGATCCTGACCTCAATCAGCCCTCGATCCCAGAAGCGCGGCTCAGACGGTCGTACTGCCCCTGACCGAGCCGTACGGTGTCCGCCCCCACGTTCTCCTCCAGGTGCGCGATGTTCGCCGTCCCCGGGATCGGGAGGATCACCGGGGAGTGGGCGAGGAGCCAGGCGAGGGCGATCTGGGTCGGTGTGGCGTCGAGTTCCTTGGCCACGGCGGCGATCTCCGCCGACATGGCCCCGGAGTTCCCCGCTGCCACGGGCCGCCACGGCAGGAACGCGATGCCCGCCGCCTCGCAGGCCTTCAGTACGGGTTCGTGCTCGCGGTCGAGCAGGTTGTAGCGGTTCTGGACGCTCGCGATGTCCACGACGGCACGCGCGTCGGCGAGTTCGGCGACCGTCACCTCCGACAAGCCGATCCGGCCGACCTTGCCCTCGTCCCGCAGCTCACGCAGCGCCCCGAGCTGGTCGGGAAGGGGTACGCCCGGGTCGAGGCGGTGCAGCTGGAGCAGCTCGATGCGGTCCAGGCGGAGTCGGCGCAGGGCCTCGTCCACCTGCTCGCGCAGCTCGTCCGGTGCGCCCGCGTGCCGCCAGCCCTCGCCGGAGGTGGTCCGGCGGAGGCCGACCTTCGTGGCGATCACCAGCCCCTCCGGGTAGGGGTGCAGGGCCTCGGCCACGAGATCCTCGTTCACGCCCCAGCCGTACATGTGCGCCGTGTCGACCAGCGTCACGCCCAGTTCGACGGCCCGCCGGGCCACCGCGATACAGGCCGCGCGGGCCTCGGCCGATTCCGGCCGCAGATGCATCGCCCCGAACCCGAGCCGTCGTACTTCCAGATCGCCGCCGATACGAAACGTCCCCGATGCCGTCATACGGCCACGCTAACAAGGGAGTTCTCACAAGGGAGTTGCCTCAGGGGGGTTCCCGCAGGGGAGCAGCCGCAAGGGAGTCGCTCAGTCTCCCGCCGTTTTCAGCGCCGCCCGCAGATGGCCGCGCGCCCCGGACAGCAACCCGGTCGCGGTGGGTCCGTCCACGTCGGCCAGCAGAATCAGGATCGCCGTCTTCACCTCGCCCCCCGCCTCGGTCAGGGCCCGCTCGATGTCGGCGTCCGGCGCGCCCGTGGCCAGGGCGACGATACGGCGGGAGCGGGCCCGCAGCTTGTCGTTGGAGGCGCGGACGTCGACCATCAGGTTCCCGTACGTCTTGCCCAGCCGGATCATCGTGATCGTCGACAGCATGTTGAGGACCAGCTTCTGGGCGGTGCCGGCCTTGAGCCGGGTCGACCCGGTGAGCAGCTCCGGGCCCACCACGATCTCGATCCCGTGATCGGCCGCCGCCGCGAGGGCACTGTCCGGATTGCAGGACAGCCCGACCGTCAACGCGCCCCGCGCCCGGGCATGCTCGACCGCACCGATCGCATACGGCGTCCGCCCCGAGGCGGAGATGCCGACGACCGTGTCGGCAGGGCCGAGCCCCAGCGCGTCGAGATCGGCACGGGCCAGCGCACCGGAGTCCTCGGCCCCCTCGACGGACGTCACCATCGCCTCGGGCCCGCCCGCGATGAGCCCGACGACCTGGTCCGGCTCGGTGTTGAAGGTCGGCGGACACTCGGAGGCATCGAGCACCCCGAGCCGCCCGGCGGTACCGGCACCGGCGTACACGAGCCGCCCGCCCCGGCCCATCCGCTCGGCGATGGCGTCGATGGCCGCGGAGATCTGCGGGAGGCGGGAGGCCACGGCGCCGGCCACGGAGGCGTCTTCGCCGTTCATGAGCCGGGCGATGTCGAGGGTGGGGAGTCGGTCGATGTCGGCGAGTTCGGGCCGAAAGGCCTCGGTGGTCAGGCTCTCCAACTCGACGCGGAGATCACGGGGGTTGGATGTCGAGGTCATGGAAGACGGCTCTTTCTGAAGTGCGGTGCGCTGTCTGACCTAAAGGGGCGCGGGGAACTGCGCGACCAGCCACATCCGACCGGCAGATATCCACAAGCGGTCGGGCCTACGGTCTATCTGCGATGCCGATGTGCCAGCGCCTCGTACGACGCGGCAAGCGCAGGCGCCGCAGTCTCATAAGTCCGCTGAGCAACCCCCACGAACAGGCAGTCCACCACAAGAAGCTGACTGGTCCGGGACGACATGGCCGCGGGACGCAACTCGCTCTCCCGGGCCGTCGACGTCGTAAGAATGTGATCGGCGTACTGACTCACGGCCCCGTCGGGCCGCCCGGTGATCGCAACCGTCGTAGCCCCATGTTCGAACGCGACCCGCAGCGGCTCGATGACATCCCCCGTCGACCCGGAGTGCGTGATCGCGATCGCCACGTCACCGGCCCGCAACTGCACCGCGTTCGTCACGGCGAGATGCGGATCGCTGTGCGCGTGGGCTATCAGCCCTATCCGCAGCAGTTTCTGGGTGAGGTCCTGGGCGACCAGCCCGGACGCCCCGACGCCGTACACATCGATACGGCGGGCCCCGGCGGCGGCCGATACGGCCGCTCCCAGCTGGGCGGTGTCGAGACCGGCGGCGGTGTCGGCGAGGGTCTGCTGCTCGTCGTAGGCGAGCTTGGCCACGACGTCGGCGATGGGGTCGTCCACCGCGATGTCGGTCGTTATGGCGGGGGCCCGCCCCGACTGCTGCTGGGCGGCGAGGCCGGCGAGGGCCAGGCGCAGATCGCGGTAGCCGGGGTAGCCGAGGAGGCGCGAGGTGCGGACGACGGTGGCCTCGCTGGTGCCGGTGAGTTCGGCGAGGCCGGTGACCGTGAGGGCCGAGCAGCCCGCCGGGTCGCTCGCCACCGCCTCGGCGACGCGCTGCATGGAGCGGGTCATCGACGGGGCGAGCGTGCGCACCTTGGCCGCGAGGGCGGCGGGGGCGGGCGGAGGTCCGCCGAGTCCACTTCCGAAACTTTCCTTCAGTTCCTGGGTCACAGGTGAAAGATATTTTCGGCTCTGCGCCGTGGTCAAGAGTGCGCACAATGGGTACATGGAACCCATCAGTCCGCTGGAGCAGTTTCTGCACACGGCTCGCGCACTCGTGCTCGCCGACCTGGTCGCGGGCGAGGTCGCCGAGGCGGACGTCGTGTCGCTGGTCGAGGAGTCGGTCGTACAGCGGCGCTGGTGGGTGGAGCAGTGGCCGGACGGCGCGGCGTACGTGGCCGGGCTGGTCGCCCAGGACGTGCAGGACGCGCTGCTGGACCGGTACGGCCGCTGGCCGCTGTGCCCGGTGTGCCCCTCCGGCGACCCGCACGCGCTGGACGTCGAACCGGAGCTGGGCCCCGATCCGCACTGGGTGTGTCATGAGGCGGGGGTGAAGGTCGCGGCGGTGGGCGCGCTGGCGTCCGCCGGGCCGGGCGGCGGTCCCTCCTCGTGACGCGGCGGGCGGTCCGCCGGACCGGACCCCTCCCCTCGTGACGGTCTACATCGACCCGCCGACCTGGCCGGGGCACGGGCGGATGTGGTCGCACCTGGTGAGCGACGTGTCGTACGACGAACTGCACGCGTTCGCCGAGAAGCTGGGCGTACCGCGCCGGGCCTTCGAGCGGGACCACTACGACGTCCCGTCGCACCGGTACGCCGACGCGGTGCGCGCGGGTGCGGTGGAGGTCAGCAGCCGTGAGGTGGTACGGCTGTTGCAGGGGGCGGGGCTGCGCAGGCCGAAGGGGCGGGAAATCGGTTAGCGCCCGCCCCTCGTCCCTGCGTGATCCCGCTGACGGTTACGAACTGTCCGGGATATATGAACAGTCCGGGTTATGCGAACTGTCCGGGCTGATAGTCGCCGGCCGGCTGCTGGATGATGACGTTCATCCGGTTGAAGGCGTTGATGAGGCCGATCAGGAACACCAGCGCGGCGAGCTGGTCCTCGTCGTAGTGCTTGGCGGCGTTCTCCCAGACCTCGTCCGGGACGCCGCCGGCCCCGTCCGCGATGCGGGTGCCCGCCTCGGTCAGCTCCAGGGCGGCGCGCTCGGCCTCGGTGAAGCAGGTGGCCTCCCGCCAGGCGGCGACCAGGTTGAGGCGCAGCCAGTCCTCACCGCCGGCGACGGCGTCCTTGCTGTGCATGTCGGTGCAGAAGCCGCAGCCGTTGATCTGGCTGGCGCGGAGGGTCACCAGGTGCTGGGTGGTGAGGGGAAGCGACGAGTCGTGCACGACCTTGCTCGCCGAGGTGATGTGCTTGATGACCTTGCCGGCGGTGGGGATCTCGAAGACGTTCAGGCGGGCGCTCATGGCCAACTCCTCTGTATCTGCCGTGGGTTACACACCTATGACGGAGTGGCTCGGCGCGATGTGACATGAGCGAGTGTGACGTGGGCCACGGGGGATTGCGGTCAGGGGATGCGGTGCTCGGCCCGTCGCATCGGGTACCAGGTGTCGCCGGCCGGGAGGGGCGGGTCCGAGAGGTTCCAGCTCCAGGAGAGGGCCGGGGTGATGCGCAGGTAGTGGCCGGGCCCCACCATGCCGACCCGTTCCACGGGGCCGTCCGCGACGCCGTACACCCGGATGCCGCGGGCGATGAACGGCTGGACGGAGATCATCTCGTCCACGACGAAGGCGACCTTGTCGCGCCCGTGCCCGACATTGCGGAACTTGCGGGTGGCGAGGACTTCCGGGCGGGGGCCGCCCACCCAGAAGCGGGCGCCGTCGAACTCCAGGGCCACCGGCACCACATCGGGCTGCTCGCCCGCGCAGAGGCTGGCCAGGCGGGCGAGCGGGTTGGCGTACAGGTAGGAGATTTCCTCGTCCGTGAACGACACGGCTCCAGGCTAGGGCGTCCCCCGATGCCCCCGGCGGAGGTACAGCCGGAGCGTCGGATCCAGGTCCCGCTCCTCGTGCGCCGTCCGCTCCTCCGCCACGCTCGCCCGTACGTAACCCGCGCGCGAGACGACGCCCTGGGACGGCTCGTTGTCGGCCTCGATGGCGGCCATGAGGAGATGTACGTCGTCCCTGGCCAGGGCGTGGTCGGAGAGGGCGCGCAGGGCCTCGGTCGCGTAGCCGTGGCCGCGGGCGGACTCGGCGAGGTCGTAGCCGACCTCGGCGTGGCCCTCGTCGTCCGGTACGCCGTGGAAGCCCATGCCGCCGACGGCGCGGCCGTCCTCCCGTCGGACGAGGACGAACAGCCCCCACTCGGGCCGGTGCACTCCCTCCTCGTACGCCTTCAACACCATCCCCGCGGCATCCCGCGTCCCCTGGAACGGCCCGTCCTCGACCCACTCGAAGCCGCCGTCGCCGCCGGTGGCGAGGTCGGTGGCGGCGGCGGGGGTGACGCCCTGGAGGGTGAGGCGGTCGGCGGGGATGACGAGGTTGTTGCGCCAGCGCCACTCGGTGACCGGCGCGCGTCCGGGCAGGTCGCCGCGGCCGGTGGCCCACAGCAGGGTGCGCCAGTGGTCGGGGCCGGGTTCGGGCCGGATGTGCGGGAAGATCGTCGTGAGGACGAACTCGGCGAGCCCGGCGTCCGGTTCGTACGGCAGGCCGAGCCCCTCGGCGATGTCGTGCGTGTGCAGCAGCACCTCGGCGACGCCCATCGCGGCGAAGCCCTCGCGGTTGGCGCTGCGGAACGGGTGCGGGTGGAAGGCACGCACCTCGGGCGGTGTGGTGCGCAGGGTGGCGGCGAACAGGACGCCGGACGTCTCGATGACGTGCAGCAGCCCGTCGTTGTCGGTGCCGTCGTCGAGCGTGATCTCGAAGGGGACGTAGTCGTCCTGGGCGCGGCCCGCCAGCTGACCGGCGTAGGCGATGAGATCCTCGGCGATGTGGAACGCCGTCGTGTGACAGCTCCACTCCAGCCGCCCCGCCTTCACGGCCTCCCAGTCCTGGCCCACCGCCGTACGCAGCAGTTCCACACAGCCCGCCACGGCCTCGGTCACACGTTCCCCGCCCAAATGTCGCATGCGGGCAGGCTACGTGCGCCGGGCTCTCAGAGCGACAGCATTTCCAGCTCGCCGGCGAGGTTGTAGCGGGCCGTGGCCTCCCATTCCTTCCGGCCGTGCGGGGTGCGGAACAGGGTCGGCAGGGCGAGGAGTTGGCGGAGGATCGCGGCGCGGCCCTCGCGGAAGGCGTCGTTCGGTACGAAGTGGTACTCCTCGCGGACGGCGGCCGTGTACGCGGCGTACGCGGAGGGCGGCGCCGCGAGGATCGCGAGGTCGGCGTCGCAGAGGACCTGGCCGTCGGGGTCGTCCGGTGCCGGGTCGTGGGTGGTGGTGAGCCGGACCAGCCGGGCCACCTCGGCGGTCCGCTCCGCGGGAACACCGGCCTCCGGGAGGGCGCGTTCGGCGAGCCGTGCCGAACGTTCCTCGTTCTCCGAGCGGTCGGGCAGGTACACCGCGTCGTGGAACCAGGCGGCAAGCCGTACGACGTCGGGGTCGTCGGCGTGTCCGGCCAGCTCGTCGATGTGGTCCAGGACCGCGGTGAGGTGGGCGAGCGTGTGGTAGCGGCGCTGCGGTTCCTGCCAGCGGGTGAGGAGGTTGTCGGCGAACGGGGCCGGGTCGGGAGCCGTGGCGGAAGGACGGGCTGCGTTCAGCGCCCGGGCGAAGCGGACGCGGAGGGCTTCGAGCGCGTGGGGATCGGCCATGTGGTCATTGTGGCGCGTACGTTCGCCCTCCGCGGGCGTCGGCGATCTCCCGGGCGTGCGCCCGGGCGCCTAGCGTGTCAAGCATGACTTCTTCTGACATGCATGACATGCATGACGCGCATGACGTACGGGATCGGGACCCCGAGCTGCCGGGGCGGTTGCTGGTCGTCGAGCGGGATGCGCTGGTGCCGCTGTTGCGGGGGAAGCCGGACGGCGACTTCGCGCTGCCGACCTCGGCGTGTCCGGGGTGGTCGGTGCGGGATGTGCTGGCGCACTGTTCGGCCGCGTTGATGCGGGTCGTGGAGAACCGGTTCGAGGAGGGCGTGTTCTCGCCGGAGTCCAACGACCGGGACATCGCCGAGCGCGCCGACTGGACCAACGCGCGGGTCGTCGACGAGCTGGAGCGCGGGATGACCGAGGCCGGGCCGGTGATCGCCAAGGCCGACGGAGCCCTGGACGGCATCGCCCTAGGGGAGTGGGTGCACGCCGGTGACATACGGGAGGTCCTCGGGGAGCCCGGGGCGTACGCCGGGTCCGGCCTGCCCGACGCGCTCCGCCTGCTCGCGCGTCTCACCCGGGAGCGGCGCCACGTACCCCTGCACGCCGACCTGGACGACGTGGACGAGCCCCTCCGCCTGGGCGACGCAGCGGCCCCGCGCCCACCGGCGCGGTACATCGGGGACGCCGCGACGCTGGTACGGCTGTATGCGGGACGGTCGGTGGAGGGGGCGTCCTATGAGCTGGCGGGGGTGGAGGCGGGGGAGTTGAACATCTTCAGGTGAGGGCTTCGGGTGGCGGGCTTCGGGTGGCGGGCTTCGGGTGGAGGGCTTCGGGCGACCGGCCTCGTTGTGACCGGCCTCGTGTGACCGGCTTCGGGTGACCGGCTTTGGGCGACCGGATTCACGGCGGGGTCCCACGTCGCCGGTCCCCCGCGGCCGGCATGGCCGACCTGCGGCCCTTGCGGATACCCGTGTCATGGGGTTGGGCGGATCTTCGGTGGGGCAGGCGTACTCTGGATTGGACTAGACCTGTAGCCGTCGTCGAATGCCGAGGAATGGGGTCCCATGAGTGAGCGCGCAGTCCTGGAGGTGATCGCCCTCGGTGTCGAGGACGCGGTCGCCGCCCAGGCCGGGGGTGCGGACCGGCTCGAACTGGTCACCGACATGGCGGCGGACGGGCTCACACCGTCGGCCGGGACCGTCGCCGCGATCCGGGCCGCCGTCGACATCGACCTGCGCGTGATGCTGCGGCTGGCGGACGGGTTCGCCGCCGGGGACCCCGACCGGTTGGTGCGGGCGGTGCGCGAGATGCGGGATGCCGGGGCCGAGGAGTTCGTGCTCGGATTTCTCGACGCCGACGGCGGGCTGGACCTCCGGGCCGTCGAGCGGGTGGTGGGGGAGCTGGTCGGATGCCGGTGGACCTTCCACCGGGCGATCGACCGGGCCGCGGACCGGGACGCGTTGCGCAAGCAGCTGGACGGCATGCCGGGGCTGGACACGTACCTGACGGCAGGCTCGGGGGACGGCGTGGACGACGGTCTTCCCACCCTGCTCGCGGAGGCGGCGAGGGGCGGGGAGCCCGGGTACGAGCAGCGGATCCTGGTGGGGGGAGGGCTGCGGCTGGACCACGTCCCGACGCTGCTCGCCGCCGGAATCGACGCGTTTCACATCGGCGGAGCGGCCCGACCCGACGGGTGGGTCGGGCCGGTGTCCGTCGCTGCGGTGGCGGAGTGGCGGGCGGTGCTGGACGGGGTTTCGTAGCGGGCGGAGCAGGGGAGCTGGGCGGGGGTGCGGCGCGTGGCACGGCGCTGACGGGATGCCGCCCAGGAGTTGAGTCAACGGTCGACCAGCCGTGGACGCGGGGCCTCACCCGTGGATTCCGCGTCGGTGCCGTCGGTGCCGACCGGGCCGCGGGGAAGCGTCCGGTCCAGCCACTTCGGCAGCCACCAGTTGGTCCGGCCGAGGAGTGTCATGGTCGCCGGTACCAGGACCATGCGTACGACCGTGGCGTCGATGAAGATCGCGGTGGCCAGGCCGAGCCCGAACATCTTGGTGGAGGGGTCGTTGGCGACGGCGAAGGACAGGAAGACCGCCACCATGATGAGGGCGGCCGAGGTGATGATCCGGGCGGTGCGCGAGACGCCCTCGACGATCGCCGTGCCGTTGTCGCCGGTGCGCAGGTACTCCTCGCGTACGCGGGAGAGGAGGAACACCTCGTAGTCCATCGACAGGCCGAACAGGATGGCGAAGAGGAACATCGGGATGAACGACACGATCGGAACCGTCGCCTCCAGCCCGATGAGTGCGCCTCCCCAGCCCCACTGGAAGACCGCGACCATGATGCCGTAGGCCGCGCCGATGCTCAGCAGATTCAGCAGTACCGCCTTGAGCGGTACGACGACCGAGCGGAAGACCAGCATCAGCAGCAGGAACGACATCGCCAGCACGGCGGCGACGAACACCGGCAGGCGTTGGCTGGTGCGTCGGCCCACATCGGACAGGCTCGCGGCGGCCCCGCCGACGTGCGCCCTGGCCGGGCCGTGCCCGATCGCCGTGGGCAGCACGTCGCTGCGCAGCCTGGCGATGGTGTCGGCCGTGGCCTTGTCCTGAGGGCTGGTGGTCGGGAACACCACGAGGGTCGCGATGCCCGTGGCCCGATCGATGTGCGTCGGCGCGACGGACGCGATGCCCGGATCCGCCGCGACCGCCCCGACGAGTCGGTCCAGCACTCCCGGGTCACCGGTGCCGTCCGCGGCGATGACGAGGGGACCGTTGGTGCCCGGGCCGAACCCCTCGGCGACGAGGTCGTAGGCCCGGCGCTCGGTACGGCTCTGCGGCAGTGAGCCGTCGTCGGGCAGGCCGACGCGCAGGCCGAGCACGGGCAGCGTCGCGGTCAGCAGCAGCCCCGCCGCGCCGACCGCGTACGGCACCGGGTGCCGGCTGACGTGCCCGATCCAGCGACGCCACCCGGCGGCGTGGGCGGCGCCTGCCGCCGGGTCCCGCCGCCGTGCGAGTCGGCCCAGCTTCCTGGTCTGCAGAGCCCGGACGATCCGGCCGGCCCGGCCCAGCCGCGGGCCCGCCGCGCCGAGGAAGGCCGGCAGCAGCGTCACCGACGCGAGCACCATCGTCAGGACGACGATCGAGACGGCAACCCCGCCCACCGTCATGAACGGCACGTTCGCGACCGCCAGGCCGAGGATCGACACGACGACGGTGCCGCCGGCGAAGACCACCGGCCGCCCCGCCGTTGACACCGCCCGTCCGGCCGCCCCCTGCGGATCGAGCCCGCACGCGAGGTACTCCCGGTGCCTGGCCAGCACGAACAGCGCGTAGTCGATGCCCACTCCGAGCCCGACCATGCTGCCCAGGACCGGTGCGAAGGTGGGGACCTCTGTCACCCCCGCCAGTACCGTCATCGTGGCGACCCCGACGGTCAGCCCGAAGACCGCCATGCCGATCGGCAGCGCGGCGGCGACGAGCGAACCGAACGCCAGGAACAGGATCGCGGCCGCGGCGAGGAGGCCGATCAGCTCGCTCACGCCGCCGTCGGGGTCGGAGAAGGCGTAGAAGAGGCTCCCGCCCATCTCGATGCGCAGCGGCAGTTCGGCGCGCAGCCGGTCGCCGAGATCGACGAGGGCGTCGAGGTCTTCGGCCGACAGCCGGCTCTGGTCGGGGTACTGCACCCGGACGACCGCGATCCGCCCGTCGGCCGAGACGAGTCCGCCGCGCACGGCGGTGTCCCGGCCTGCGTCGAGTGCCCGCGCCGGGTCGCTCGTGCCGAGCACGTGCGGCAGCCGCCGCACCTCGGCCCGCAGCCGCGTGAGAGCGGTGCGCGCGCCGTCGTCGTCGAACAACGTCGCACCGTCGTCGAGGGGGGTGACGACCACTTGGGCGGTCATCCCCTCCTGGCCGGTGCCGGCCCGCTCGATCAGTTCCGCGGCCCGTTGGGAGTCCAGTCCCGGAGCGGTCATCGAGTCCGCGGTCCGCCCGCCGAAGGCGACGGCGGCGAGGACGGCGAGCATGGCGGCGAGCAGCCATGCAGCGATCACCCGCCAGGGATGGCGGGCGGCGCTTGTGCCCAGGCGCAACAGGGCTTTCGAGAGCATCGGGTTCTCCAACCACCTCGTCGGCCGTCCTTGTGCGGCCGCCGATGCCGAGGCTCGTCGTCACGGCGCTCCGCGGCATCGGCCCGCGGGCCGCGGATCCGTCGGCCCCGAGGCGGAGTGACGACCCATCCTTTCGGCCGATGCGCGACACGCCGCGGTCCCTAGGCTGAGAACCGTGCTCCGAGACGACCTGCGAACCCTGTGGACCGAACCCCGGCCGCCCGACGCGCCCGCCCGGGTGTGGCGGGACTGGGCGCTGCTCGCCGCGGGCCTTGCCGGTGTGGCGCTGGAGGCCACCCTGCGCGAGAACGTCGTGTGGCGGCCGGTGGCGGTGGTGTTCGCCGTATGGCTGTGCCTGCTGCTCCTGTGGCGCCGGACCCGCCCGCTGGCGATGGTGACGCTGGCGTTCGGCTCGGTGGCCCTGCTTGCGGTGGCCTCGCTCGTCGCCGCAGCGCGCGAGCCTGTCGGCCTGTACACCGGCGCGGTCGTGCTCGTGCTGGTGTACGCGCTGCCCCGGTGGGGATCGGGACGCGAGATCGTGCTGGGCGGCGCGCTGGTCCTCGCGACCGGCGTGCTGTGTGTCGTCGCGGACGAGACCCCGGTCGTCGAGAAGGTCGTGGGCCTCGTCTTCCTGCTGCTGCCCGGCGTGGTCGGGGCTGCCGTGCGGTTCTGGGTGACCGCTCGCGAGCGGCAGGTGGAGCAGGTGCGCTCCCGCGAGCGCGAGCAGCTCGCCCGGGAACTGCACGACACGGTGGCCCACCACGTGTCGGCCATGGTGATCATCGCCCAGGCGGGCCGGGTGCTCGCGGGCGTCGACCCGTCCGCCGCCGTCGAGGCGCTGGAGGGGGTCGAGGAGGAAGGGGCGCGCACGCTGGAGGAAATGCGCGCCATGGTGGCCGCGCTGCGCGACCGCGGGGTCGGCGCCGAGCTGGCGCCGCCTGCCGGTGTCGCGGATCTGGAGCGCCTGGTGCGCACCCCGGGTGGTCGCCTCAGGGTCGACCTGGGACTCGACGGCGAACTGGACGCCCTGCCCCCGGCCGTGGACGCGGCCGTCTACCGCATCGTGCAGGAGTCGGTGACCAACGCGCTGCGCCATGCGGTCGACGCGACCGAGCTCGTCGTCCGGGTCGCCGCGGAACGGCACACGGTACGGGTGAGCGTGCGCGACAACGGCCGGCGCACCGGCCGGGGTCGCGACGGATACGGACTTACCGGACTGCGCGAGCGCGCGACCCTGCTCGGCGGCACACTACGAGCCGGCCCGGGTACCGACCGGGGCTGGCATGTCGAAGCCGAACTGCCGAGAGCGAGGAGCGAGAGCGGTGTCCATTCGCGTCCTCGTCGCTGACGACCAGACGATCATCCGCACCGGGTTGCGGATCATGCTGAACGCCCAGCCCGGCATCGAGGTGGTCGGCGAGGCCGCCGACGGACACGAAGCGGTACGTCTGGCCCGCGAACTACGCCCCGACGTCTGCCTGTTCGACATTCGCATGCCCGTACTCGACGGGCTCGAGGCCACCCGGCTGGTCGCCGGCCCGGGCGTCGCCGACCCGCTGGCCGTGGTCGTCATCACCACGTTCGACCTCGACGAGTACGTCTACGGCGCGCTGCGTGCCGGCGCCCGCGGATTCCTCCTCAAGGACACGGGACCGGACCTTCTGGCGCAGGCCGTACGGTCGGCGTCCGACGGTGAGGCGCTCATCGCGCCCAGCGTCACCGTCCGTCTGCTCCAGGCATTCGCGGACCTGCCCGCCGGCCGGCCCGTGGCCCAGCCGGTCTCCCCCGTCACCGCCCGCGAGGAGCAGGTGCTCCTCGCCGTCGCTCGCGGGCTGACCAACACCGAGATCGCCGATGCACTGCACATCAGCCTCAGCACGGTGAAGACGCATCTGGCCAGCCTGATGGCCAAACTCGGCGCCCGCAACCGGGTCGAGATCGCGATGTGGGCCTACGAAACGCGCCGTATCCTCCCCGGAACCTGAGCCGGGTGCCCCAGAGCGTGACGTACCAGGAGGCCGGAACCGGGACGGTGAGACACCCGATACGAACGCCCCCGAACCGACCGTCCCGGAACCGGCCGTCCCGTCCCCACTCACCCCAACTGAACCGGCAACGGCGCCCCATGCGCCACGATCAACCCCGACACCGCACGGGTCAGCGCGACATACAACCGCCGCAACCCCGTCCGCTCGTCCGGCTCCCCGTCCACCACCGCCTGAGGCTCGTCCAGCACGACGTAGTCGTACTCCAGACCCTTCGCGAGCGAGGCCGGTACCAAGGTCAGGCGGGTCTGCTCGGTCGTCTCCTCGCCCGGGGCCAGGTATGTGACCCCCGCCGCCGTCAGCGCCTCCGCCAGCTCCGGCACCCGGGCATCCGCGGTGATCACCCCCACCGAACCCTCCCGGCCCAGCAACTCTCCACAAGCCGCGACCACTTCCGCCGCCCCGGACACCGTCCCCGACACCTGCCGCACCTCGAAGAACCCCGGGTTCTCCCGGATGGACGCCACCGGAGTCAGCCCCGGCGCGATGTGCGGGAGGAGGCGCGAGGCGTATGTGATCACGTCCGTCGGCACGCGGAAGCCGGCCGTCAGTTCCTCGATGACCCCGTCCGACTTGCCGAGATGGGCCAGCGCCTCGTCCCAACTCCGCGTCGCCCACGGGGTCGTACCCTGCGCCAGATCGCCGAGAACCGTCGCCGAACCGGTCGTACAGCGGCGGCCCACCGCCCGGTACTGCATGGGGGAGAGGTCCTGCGCCTCGTCGAGGACGACATGCCCGAGGGACGCCGTACGCGCCACGATGTCGTTCGCCTCGTCGATCAGCACCGCGTCCGCCGCCGACCACTTCGCGGACTTCACCGACCGCGCCGGCTTCGCCCACAGGATCGTCTTCCGCTCGTCCTCGCTCAGCAGCCCCTCCGCGTGAACGGCGAGGAAGTCCGCGTCCGCCAGCAGCCGCAGCACCAGCTTCGTCGGGTCCACCGGCGGCCAGATCGCCTTGACGGCCGCCTTCACCGCGCTGTTGCGGGCCACCGCGTCCTGCACCCTGTCGTCCGGAGCCTCCCCCGACCGCTCCATCTGGACGAGCACGGCATGCGCGATGCGCTGCGGCAACGCCTCGCGGGCGGCACCGTACCGGATGTCCCGGGCCAGCAACTCCCTTACGATCTCCTCCACTTCGTACGCGGGGACCCGCCACCGCCGCGACCCGCGTACGACGACCACCGGCTCCGTCGGCATCGTCACATGCGAGTAGACCGCCCGCCGCAGCACCTCCGCCATCCTCGCGTCGCCCTTGATCACGGCGGCCGCCGCGTCGTCGGTCCCGCGTACCTCGACGTGTGCGACGAGGTCGTCCACCGTCGCCTGCTGGACGCTCAACTCACCCAGCGCGGGCAGCACTTGCTCGATGTAGTGCAGGAAGGACTTGTTCGGCCCGATGACGAGCGTGCCGGTGCGGGCGAGCCGCTCGCGGTGGGCGTACAGCAGGTACGCCACCCGGTGCAGGCCCACCGCCGTCTTCCCGGTGCCGGGGCCGCCCTGTACACAGACCGTCCCGCCGAGACCGGACCGTACGATCTCGTCCTGCTCGGGCTGGATCGTCGCCACGATGTCCCGCATCGGGCCGACACGCGGGCGCTCGATCTCCTGCTGGAGCAGCTTGCTGGTGCGGGCAGCCTCTGCCGGGTCGGAGAGGTGCTCGTCCTCGTACGCCGTGAGGTCGCCGCCCGTGTAGCCGAAGCGGCGGCGCAGCGCGATGTCCAGCGGGTTCTTCTTGGAGGCCCGGTAGAACGGCTGGGACACCGGCGCCCGCCAGTCGATGACCATCGGGTCGCCGTCGGCGTCGTGCACATGGCGACGCCCGATGTAGAAGCGCTCGCCCTCGGCGCCCTCGGCCCCTTCGGCGCCGGGTGCGTGCAGATAGTCGAGCCGGCCGAAGAACAGCGGGGTGTCGCTGAGGTCGGCCAGGGCCTTGATGCGCTCGTCGATCTGGCGGGCGAGGACTGCGGCGTTGACCCAGTTCGCGGTGACGCTGCTGATGTCGAGGGACTCGACGTCCTCCCGCATGGCGCGCAGGGCGGAACGGGACGCGGTGAGGTGTGAGCGCTCCCGGGTGAGCGGGTCGGAGAGTGCGTCCAGGGGGTCGTCGACGGGCGTGGACAAGGGGGTGCCTCCGGGGGGACCTACGGCCAGGTGGTCGAGAGAGCCGACCGGTTTCCGTCCGGGCAGCGGCGCTCCGTGAACGGAGGCGGGCAAGAGCGGAGATTTTAGGTGAGCGCCCACGTCGTATGCCAACGGTTTTACGACGCCCTGCGCCGGCGCGTGCTCCGTCCCCTAGGGGATGGCGTCCTCATCTCTGGGGGGAGGGGGTCCGACCCCAGACGTACGGCGGCGGTGCGCAGCTTCGGACCCCAGGCCGATGCCCTCTTTATGTCCGTGAACCCATCATGGAGACATGAGCGCAGCAACCATTCACCCAGCCCCAGCGGGTCCCCGCGGAGCGACGGCGCTCCAGGGGAACCACCGCCACCGTCTCGGCGAAGCCCTGCGTGCCGTCAAGGTATTCGCAGGTGCGGCCTTCGACGTGATCATCCTCGGTGAGTACGGCGAGGAAGCGGGCGTCCGCCGCAAGTGACGCCCCAGGGCCACTCCGTGACCCGCCGATCACACTCCGCGAATCCCTACTACCTGCCCTGCCTATCCCTCCGCGAGGATCTCGTCGGCGTCCACGATCCGGTACGCGTACCCCTGCTCCGCCAGGAAGCGCTGGCGGTGGGCGGCGAAGTCCTGGTCGATCGTGTCGCGCGCGACGACCGAGTAGAAGTGCGCCTGATGGCCGTCCGACTTGGGGCGCAGCACCCGCCCCAGCCGCTGCGCCTCCTCCTGGCGGGAGCCGAAGGTGCCCGAGACCTGGATGGCGACGGTGGCCTCCGGCAGGTCGATGGAGAAGTTCGCCACCTTGGACACCACCAGCACGCTGATCTCGCCCTCCCGGAAGGCGTCGAAGAGCTTCTCGCGCTGGGCGTTGGAGGTCTCGCCCTTGATCACGGGCGCGTTGAGATGCTCGCCCAGTTCGTCGAGCTGGTCGATGTACTGGCCGATGACCAGGATCTGCTGCCCGGCGAACTTCCGGACGATGGCCTCCGTGACCTTCCGCTTGGTGTCGGTCGTCGCACAGAAGCGGTACTTCTCCTCCTGCTCGGCGGTGGCGTACGCGAGCCGCTCGGAGTCGGTGAGATTGACCCGGACCTCGACGCAGTCGGCGGGCGCGATGTAGCCCTGCGCCTCGATCTCCTTCCAGGGCGCGTCGAACCGCTTCGGACCGATGAGGGAGAAGACGTCGGACTCGCGCCCGTCCTCGCGGACCAGGGTCGCGGTCAGTCCGAGCCGGCGCCGGGCCTGGAGGTCGGCGGTGAACTTGAAGACGGGCGCGGGCAGCAGATGCACCTCGTCGTAGACGATGAGGCCCCAGTCCCGGGAGTCGAAGAGCTCCAGATGCTGATAGACACCCTTCCGCTTCGTCGTCAGCACCTGGTACGTGGCGATGGTGACGGGCCGGATCTCCTTCCGCGTCCCGCTGTACTCACCGATCTCCTCCTCCGTCAGCGACGTCCGCTTGACCAGCTCGTGCTTCCACTGCCGGGCCGAGACGGTGTTCGTGACGAGGATCAGGGTGGTCGACTTGGCCTGCGCCATCGACCCGGCGCCCACCAGGGTCTTCCCGGCGCCGCAGGGCAGCACCACGACCCCGCTCCCGCCGTGCCAGAAGTTCTCCACGGCCTGCTTCTGGTACGGCCGCAGCGCCCACCCGTCCTCGGCCAGCTCGATCGGGTGCGCCTCGCCGTCCACGTACCCGGCGAGGTCCTCGGCCGGCCAGCCCAGCTTCAGCAGCGTCTGCTTGATCTGCCCGCGCTCGGAGGGGTGCACGGCGACGGTGTCCGGGTCGATCCGGGTGCCGACCAGCGGAGCGATCCGCTTCGAGCGCAGCACCTCCTCCAGGACCGGCCGGTCGGTGGTGGTGAGGACGAGGCCGTGCGTGGGGTGCTTGGAGAGCGTCAGGCGGCCGTACCGGTCCATCGTCTCGGCGATGTCGACCAGCAGGGCGTGCGGCACGGGGTAGCGGCTGTACGTCACCAGCGCGTCCACGACCTGCTCGGCGTCGTGCCCGGCCGCGCGCGCGTTCCACAGGCCGAGCGGGGTGACCCGGTAGGTGTGGATGTGCTCGGGCGCCCGCTCCAGCTCCGCGAACGCCGCGATCGCCCGACGGCACGCGTCGGCCTGCTCGTGATCGACCTCCAGGAGCAGGGTCTTGTCCGACTGGACGATCAGTGGTCCGTTCACGTGCGTCCGTCCTTCCGCTCGACCGCCCGACCAAACGTCCAGTGTGCCTCATCCACGGATGATCACGGCGGGCTCGCTACGGAGGCCCGCTACGGCGGCTCTCCACGGACCGCACCCCGCCCCCGTCGCCCCGGTTCGCCCCGCCGTTTCGGCCGCGTGTTAGCTTCGCACGGCATTGATCAACGGTACTGATATGGGGGAAACATGCGGGACCGTATACGCAGGACCGCCCGGGCCGGGCTCGTGGCCGGAGTCGCGCTGGCGGTGACGGCGGGCCTCGCCGGCAGCGCCAGCGCCGGGACCATCGTGAAGATCAGGGTCTCGGGCGGCACCGGGACGTGGCTCGACTACGGCGACCGGGTCGAGTGCCACGACACCAAGGCGGACGGCTACGGCGTCCGGACCTACGCCGAGTCGAAGGTGCGCGGCGAGTGGTGGATGCAGGTGGCGTCCTGCTGGGGCGGCAAGGACGACCTCCAGCAGAGCGGTAACGCCGGCTTCACCGAGGGCGCCGACGTCAAGGTGAAGGTCTGCTACATCAAGCGGGGCGTCGGCGACGTCCGCTGCACCGCCTACCGGCACGCGAAGGCCTGACGGCCTGAAGGCCCGGTACGTCAGGGCCTGACACATCTCCTACTACTCCGGGGCGGTCTCACGCGGGCCGCCCCGGAGTAGTACAGGATGTCTTTTCATCCCTGCGGGTGGCACGGTTTCACCTGAACGGCGGCGGCTGCGAAGAATGCCGTTCGTGCAGGCCAACAGCCATGAACCGTCCCCGCCGACCACCACCCTCGGGTACGCCCTGTTCGCCACCCGCTGGCTGCAGGCCCCGCTCTACTTCGGTCTCGTGGCCGCGCAGGGGGTGTACGTCTACAAGTTCTTCAACGAGCTCTGGGCGTTAATCCTCCGGTGTGTGACCGGGCAGGCGACCGAGACGTACGTCATGCTCGCCGTGCTCAAGCTCGTCGACGTCGTGATGATCGCCAATCTGCTGATCATGGTGATCGTCGGCGGCTATGAGACCTTCGTGTCCCGCATCGGCCTCCAGGGCCACCGTGACCAGCCCGAATGGCTCTCGCACGTCAACTCCAACGTGCTGAAGGTCAAGCTCGCCACCGCCATCGTGGGGATCTCCTCGGTCCATCTGCTGCAGATGTTCGTGGACGTCCATCGCACCTCCCACCACTCATTGCTGTGGGGCACGGTGATCCACATGGCGTTCATCGCCTCGGCGGCGATCCTCGCGTACATGTCGGGCCCGATGGCCGCGCAGGCCGAGCGGGGTCATCGGCACCCGCACCGCGAACACGCCGCCCCCGAGGAGCCGGCCGAGCGGGTCTTCGTCCCGGCCCAGGCCCCCTCGCGCGAGGACGGGCTCAGCGCCGAGCAGCGGGTGCGTGCCGCCGGGTTCCCTGCCCGGAAGCTGCTGGAGGACTTCGACTCCGAGCACCCCAGCTCCTTCGACCGGGAGGCCGTGGCCCGGCTCGGCAAGCTGGACTTCGTCGCCGCCCGCCGCAACGTGGTCTTCGTCGGCCCGCCCGGCACCGGCAAGACGCATCTGGCCGTCGGGCTCGGGGTGCGGGCCTGTCAGGCCGGGCACTCGGTGCTGTTCGCGACCGCCGCCGAGTGGTCCGCCCGGCTGGCCGGCGCCCGGGACGTTGGGCGGCTCGCCGAGGAGCTGGCCGCGCTGGACGAGCACGCCGTGCTGGTCGTCGACGAGGTCGGCTACACCCCCTTCGACGCGGAGAGTGCCGCCCTCTTCTTCCAGCTCGTCGCCCACCGCTACGAGCGGTCCTCGCTGATCGTGACCACTGACCGGCCGCTCGGCCGCTGGCACGAGGTCTTCGGCGGCCCCTCCGCACCGGCGATGGTGGACCGGCTGGCCCACCACGCCGAGGTCGTACGGATCGACGGGGACAGCTACCGGATGCGCCGCGCTACTTCAGGGTGGGCAGACCGAGGTTGTTGACCAGCGGGCCTTCGATGGTGACGCCCTCGGTGATCAGGGACTCCGCGGCGGGCGCCGGGAGGGGCAGCGGCAGGGGAGGGGCGGCGATCGCCGGGGCCACGGGGGCGAGTACGCCGACGACGAGGGCGGCGGCGACGGTGGCGAGGCGGGCGGCGGTGGGACACATGAGCGCTGGTGCACCTTTCTGATGCCCTGATGGCAGGGCGTGGTGGGAGAAGGGGCGAGCAGGATGGCCGGGCGAGCAGGATGGCCGGGCGAGCCGGATGAGCCGGACGGGCCGGACCCTGGAGTGCGGTCCGGCCCGACGCGTGTGCCTGTGGTGTCAGATCGGGAACTCGATCACCAAGCCGGCGACCTCGCCACCGATCGCCGCGGCCTGCGTGGCGAAGGCGCCGATCATGGCGGCGGTGGCGGTCAGCACGGTGGCGATGCGACGAGCAGCACGCATGGACAACTACCTCTCTGTTGCGCTCACTTGAGCGTGATCAGGACATCCGGTGGCTGCCCTCCGCCGCGCGGCGGAATGCGGAAAGATCCGAAAGGTCCCTCAAGAGTTGGAAAAGCCCGGCGTGGCGCGCATGGGTCGCCGCATACACCTGAACGAGTGGCTACCAGGGCCTGTCGTCAGTCCTCCGCGAGCTCGGCCACCCCGGTGATCCGGTGCAGCGGGTACGTCCGTACCTCGTCCGCGGTGTGGTCGTACGCCGTCACGAACCCGCCCTCGACCCGCACCGGGGCGATCACCCGCTGACTCGCGGCGCCCTCGGCGTTGACGTACCCGATCCACAGCGCCTCGCCGGTCAGGACGGCGGCCTGCATGGTGGCGAGGGTCTCCGCCGAGGTAGTGCGGGGCAGCTCGCCGCCGGTCACCGGGGCCTCGGCCGGGCTCGGCCTGCGTGGGGTCGTGGAGGCGAGGTCGCCCGCGCGGATGGCGCGGATCGCCGCCGCCAGCAGGGTGGCGTCCGGCGTCGGCGGGCCGTCCGGGACCGGCTCGGGGGCCGTGCGCGGCGGGGTGCGGTGGGCGTCGGCGCGGGTGATCAGTACGTCGCCCTCGGCCGACTCGGCGGCCGGCGCGAAGCCCATCGCGCGCAGGCCCTCCAGCAGCGCGGCCGGGTCCGCCTGGGCGGCGAGCACGGTCGGCGCGAGCCGGCGCAGGCGCAGACCGGCGGCCCGCTTGTCGGCGAGGATCTCGTTCAGCATCGCGTCGTCGTCGCAGCGGACGTACGCCGACGCCGCGCCCACCCGCAGATGCCCGTGCTTACGGGCCACGTCGTCGATGAGATACGCGAGCGGCTGCGGCACCGGCGTACGCGAGTGCTCGGCGAGGAAGGCGTGCAGGTCGGAGGCGCTGCGGCCGGCGTCGAGGGCGCGGCGCACCGAGCCGGGCGTGAAGCGGTACACCGTCGCGCCGCCCTTGGACTCGACGTCCGCGAGGACGCCGAGCGTGTCGGCGAGCGGCCGCTGCAGGGGGCCGGGTGCCACGGCGGTGAGGTCGGCCTGGAGGAGGACGTGGTCGAGGGGCTCGGGGAGGAGGGGGGTGAGGAGACGGGCGGCGGCAGCGGAGGCCACGGCCTGTTCGGCGGGGGAGAGGGGCTCGGGTGAAGGGATGGGGCGGTGGTGCACAGGGAGCTTGGCACCGGGACCGGCCGGTTCCTCCTCGGCCACGTGCTCCGGCGCCGGCGCCCCCAGCAAGGCCCGCCCGTGCCCCGACAGCGCCCCCCGCCCCGTGACCCCGAGCTGCTCCGCTTCGGTCAGCGTCCAGCGGGCGAGTCTGCTGCGCAGGTCGTCTTCCTGCTGGGGTCCGCGCAACGGCCGCTCCCAGCGCAGCCGGGCCAGCACCGACTCGGCGGACGGGGACGCCCCCTCCGGCAGCGCGGCGAGCAGGGCCAGCACCCGGTGCCGTACCTCCGGCGCGGCCGAGCGGTCCAGGCCGGGGCCCAGCGCGGACAGCGCCCGGTCCTTCGCGTCCCGCCCGCCGACCACTCCCGCCGTGCGGGTCGCCGTCAGCCATGCCTCGGTCAGCCGTGCCCAGCGCTGGGCTGAGGGCTGGTCCAGCCACTCGTCGTAGGCGGGGGTCGCGGCGTACCGCTCGTCGGCCTCGCCGTCGGAGGCCAGCAGGCCCGCGGCGTAGGCCAGCTCGACCCAGAAGGCGGCCACCGGCTCGGGTACGTCCAGCGCGACCGCGGTCCGCTTGAGGTCGCGCACGCTGAGCCCGCCGGCCCGCAGCACGGCCGGTCCGCCCTCGTGCCAGTCCTTCAGCAGCTCCTCGACGGTGGCCAGCGCGGTGTACGCCTGCCCGGCCGCGGTCGCGTCCACAACCTGTGGAGCGTGCGTCGAGGCCGTCTCCACGGGCGGCGGCAGCGGCTCGGTGGCGCGGTGCGCGCGCCCGGCGCGCAGATGCAGGGCGACCTCGCGGGGGAGTACGACGGTGCCGGGCGTCGTCGGCAGGAGCAGGCCGCGGTCGAGTAGCCAGCGAAGGCGGGGCGCGGGATCGGCGGTGACCTGGCCGTACGGCGGCCCCCAGACCAGCCGCGACAGCACCTCCAGGGACTCCTCCGGGGCGCCGGCGAGCAGGGCCGCCATCCGTCGCCGGTCGGTGAACAGGGCGCTGAGCGACGCCACGGCCGACACCGCGTCGTGCGTCGAGGGCAGCCCGGCCGTCGTGACGATCTCCTGGATACGGCCCGGCGACATCCCCGCCGACGCCTCCGGCACGGTCGGGCCGAGGCCGGTCGGCGACGGGTGCTGCGCGGAGGGCGCGAGCAGTTCGCGTGCCGTACGGACCAGGCGCAGCCGGTCGTCGCCGCCCCACACCAGGGCCTGGTCGCGCAGGGTCCCCAGGGCGTGCGGCAGCGCGCCGGCCACGGCCGGGTCGCCCTCGTCGCCGGTCATCAGGCCGAGCAGTTCGTCGTACGACGCCGGGTCCGCCGCCACGGCCAGCGCCTCCGCCGTCTGCAACGCGAACCGGTCCAGCCGCTCCAGGGCACGCACGACGGAGGCCCGCGTGCCGGCCCTGGTCGCCAGCTGCGTGAGGTCGGTCGGCACGGGGGTGATGAGATCGGGCCGGCTGCGCAGGAGCACGGCCAGCGAGGCGTCGTCCCGAGCGCGGAGAGCCTCCGCGAGGGAACGGGGCGGTGTAGCCGGGTCGCTCATCCTGCCCACGTTAGCGGGTTGCCTCCGGCGGGTGGGCCGATGAGGTGCGGGTGGGTGCGGGTGGGCGGCTCGGCGCGGGCGCCTCGGGGCCTTCGCCCACCCTCCACCCGTCTCGGTCGGCCAAGAGGCTCGACTCGCCCCTCGCCCCTCGCCCCTCGCCCCTCGCCCCTCGCCCCTCGGCCCGGTCGGCCGGGAAGCGGGCCCTGTCCGCACAGTCCGCCCCTCCCGGGCGAACGGAACGTTTCCGAGATGGCCCCCGGATGAACATCACCCGGAGGATTCCGGCACCCCTGGCAACGTGGCGCACCCACTGGTCACCCTTGGCTCCCGGTCAACTACTTCAGGGCTCAAGCGAATTGGGGGGTTCGGCGATGAGCGAGCAGGCCGAGCAGTGGATCGCGATCCTGAGTCTCGCGTTTCCCGTCGCCGCGTTCCTGTGGGAGTTCGCCGTCGTCGGCCGCAAGCGGCTCGGCTACCGGGTGCAGATGGACACCCTGGCCGCGGACGCCGCCGACAAGCCGTACGCCGACGTCCTGGGGGACATGCGGCACGACGGCCACCAGCTCAAGGACCCCTCGTTCGTCCTGCTGCGCATCGAGAACGCCGGCTCGACCAAGATCGTCTCCGAGGACTATCTGGCCGACCCCGCCGACCCCTACGGCATAAAGGTCACCTTCCGGGACCGCCGCGTCGCCGCCGTGGTCCTCACCGACCCGAGCAACAACGCCCTGCGCGACTTCTTCTTCGAGGAGGAGGCGGAGGGCGACAACGTCCGCGTCGTCGCCAAGCCCGGCTTCCGCCGCAACAACAACGCGGGGGACCGCACCGGCACCATCCGCCTGCCGAAGGTGACACTGCCCCGGGGCGCCGAGTACAAGGTCCTCGTCGTGCTGGAACGCTGGCCCGAGGACAACAGCACCGACCCCTTCCCGGACCCCGTCGTCCAGGGCACCGACGGACAGGACCGCTGGTACGACCCGCTGATGCGGCTGCTGAGGCTGAAGGCGACCAGGACCGAGAGCCATGTCTTCGCCTCCCGGCCCGCCTGGTGGCTCCTGTGGATCCTGATCGCGGCCGTCGTCGTCCAGGCCAACTACACCCTCTTCTTCAGCGACGAGAAGCGCCCCCCGCTCGACTGCGTCGAAGGCACCCTCCACCTGCACGGCTCCACCGCCTTCGCACCCGCGGTGCGGGCCGCCGCCCGCGACTACCTCAAGCGCTGCGACGGCGCCGACGTGCACATCCCGCTCGCCGACGACACCTTCAAGGGCAGCACCGACGGCATCACCGACCTGGACAAGGCCGGCCGGGAAGCCGGTGTCCCGGTCGGCGAGGGCCTGCGCGACCACATCGCCTTCACCGACGGCCTCGCCTCCGACGGCCACCCCCGCCTGATCCCCAAGCCCGTCGCGCTCTCCGTCTTCACCCTCGTCGTCAACAAGGACGCGGGCGTGGAGAACCTCAAACTGGGCCAGATACGCGAGCTCTTCGCCGGCCGCGTCCAGAACTGGTCCGAGCTCGGCGGCAACGACGTCCCCGTCCACCTCGTCAACCGCGACCCCGGCTCAGGCACCCGCAGCACCCTCGTCGCCAAGGTCCTCCGCGGCAAGGAACCACCCCAGTTCACCGAGACCGACTGCGCCGCCCTCAGCCCGAAGCGGTACGGCCGCTGCGAGGTCACCAGCACGGACACCATGCTCAACACGACCGCCTCGACACCCGGCGCCATCGGCTACAGCGAGGCCACCGCCGTCGACGGCGACAAGTCCGCCGCGGGCCTCGTCAAGGTGACCATCGACGGCCGGGAACCCACGGCGGCAGGCGTCGAGGACACCAACTACCCCTACTGGCAGACCGAGTTCGCCTACACCTACGGCGAGGCCCCGGCCGGCTCCGTCGCCGCCGCCTTCCTCAACTTCCTCACCCAGCAGAGCGGCCGCGACATCCTCCGCGACCACGGCCACGGCCTCTGCTCCGAGGCACGGAACTCGGGCGAGTGCCGCCCGGCCTGAGCCGCACCGGGCGCCCTGTCCTGCGCTAACGTCGTCCCGAGGGGTATCCAACGCACCCACCCCGGAGGGGACTTCGTGGGGATCGAGAGCGACCAGGTCGTCTACGAGTATCTGAGCCGCGTCGGCGACGTGGCGCAGCAACGG
>JABFVM010000274.1 GCA_013362785.1 Streptomyces sp.
CATCGGGAACGGCAGGTCGCGCAGGTCGTCGTGGTCCTTGCGCCAGGCGTGGTGCACGAACTCCGAGTCACCGGAGAAGCCGAGCACCTGCGCGTCACGGTCGGCGAACTCCTCGTTCAGCTTGCCGAAGGCCGCGATCTCGGTCGGGCAGACGAAGGTGAAGTCCTTCGGCCAGGCGAAGACGATCTTCCACTGACCCTCGTAGGTCTTGTGGTTGATCGTCTCGAACTCCTTGCCCTTCTCCAGCGAGACGCAGGCGGTCAGTTCGAACTCGGGGAACTTGTCACCGACAGTGAGCACACGCTCTCCTTGCAGCGAAGAGACACCCGATCGGTACAGGTGTCTCCCAGTGGGTTGGACCTTACCGATCCTGGCACAGCCTGCATTGATACGGGAAATAGCTACACTCGGTCAGGTTGATCGGAAGGATCTATCAGTGGCCGTGAGTAAGAGGAGGCAGCCCAGCCTCGCCCAGCTGCGGGCCTTCGCCGCCGTCGCCGAGCACCTCCACTTCCGGGACGCCGCCGCGGCGATCGGGATGAGCCAGCCCGCGCTCTCGGGTGCCGTGTCCGCGCTGGAGGAGACCCTCGGGGTCACGCTGCTGGAGCGTACGACCCGCAAGGTGCTGCTCTCGCCGGCCGGTGAGCGGCTGGCCGTACGGGCGAAGGCGGTGCTGGCGGAGGTCGGGGCGCTGATGGAGGAGGCGGAGGCGGTCCGGGCCCCGTTCACCGGGGCGCTGCGGCTCGGGGTCATCCCGACGGTGGCGCCGTATCTGCTGCCGACCGTGCTGCGGCTGGTCCACGGCCGGTATCCGCACCTCGACCTCCAGGTGCACGAGGAGCAGACCGCCAGCCTCGTGGAGGGGCTCACCTCCGGCCGTCTGGACCTGCTGCTGCTCGCCGTGCCGCTGGGCGTGCCCGGGGTCGTCGAACTGCCGCTCTTCGACGAGGACTTCGTGCTGGTGACCCCGCTGGACCACGCCCTCGGCGGCCGGGAGGGCATCGCGCGCGAGGTCCTCAAGGAGCTCAACCTGCTGCTGCTCGACGAGGGGCACTGCCTGCGCGACCAGGCCCTCGACATCTGCCGGGAGGCCGGCCGGGCGGACGCCCCGGTCACCACCACGGCCGCCGGGCTGTCCACGCTGGTGCAGCTCGTCGCCGGGGGCCTCGGCGTCACCCTGCTGCCGCGCACCGCCGTCAAGGTCGAGGCGACCCGCAGCAACCAGCTGCTGACCGGCTACTTCGCCGACCCGGCGCCCACCCGCCGGATCGCCCTCGCCATGCGCACGGGCGCGGCCCGCGGTGGGGAGTACGAGGAACTGGCGGGAGCCCTGCGCGAGGCGCTGCGGCCGCTGCCCGTATCCGTGTGCCAATCGGTCAAATGAGCGCCGAACACAGTTCTTTGCGCCGCTCCGGAAACTCAACTTCCGTCAACTAGCGACAGCTGGGACATCCCCCTCCGGAATATGCCCCACGGCTGATACACATTCCCCCCACAGCGCTATGCGTCAGGCGTATGTGCGAAACGGCGAGGGGTGTGATGTCGGGCTACGAACACCTGACACGGGCCCTGTCCGCATGCGGGCGTGACGGCTTCACCGGGGAGCTGAGGGTCGGCGGGACACCGGGCGGCACCTTCCACCTCGGCGAGGGACGGGTGGTCGCGGCCGAGTCCCCCGGCGCCCCGGGACCCGAGGCGCTGCTGCTGCGCTCCGGGCGGGTCAGCGGTGAGCAGTGGGCCGAGCTGGTGCGGGAGTCCGGGGGCGCGCGCTGGCCGGCGACGGCGCTCATCGCGCGCGGGTACACGGGGGCCGCCCAGCTCCGGGTCGTCTGCGCGATGGCGCTGCACGACGCCGCGTTCGCGATCGCCGCCGGACGGGTGGACGACTGCGAACGCGTCCCCACCGCCCAGCCGTTCGCGCAGGTCCCCATGGGTGAACCGCCGCTCGGCCTGATGCAGGGCTCGGCCCGCAGACTCGCCGCCCTCGGCGCGCTGCCCCACCCCGTGCACCCCGACCGGGAACGGCCCGTGCCCGCACCCGCGCCGACTGTCCCGGACGCCGAACTCACCGTCCTGCGGCGCGAACTGCTCGCCCACGCCGACGGCCGGCGTACGGCCCGGGACCTCGCCTTCCGGGTCGGGCGCGGTGTCTACACCGTGACGGTCGAGGTCGCGCGGATGCTCGGCGACGGGCTCCTGGTCTGCGTCGAGTCGCCCACGCCGATCCCGGTCCGTCCCCTCCCGGACGGCCGGGCACTGCGGCCCCGGAGAGCGGCTCCCGCGCAGCCGTCCCCGCCCGCGCCGCACACCGCGCTGCCCCGCCGTAAACCCGGCAGCTTCTTCCGTCTCTGGAACGGAATTCCGAAATGAGCCGCCACATTTTGTCGGCCGCAACCGGCCGATCAGATGTGAAGAGAAATAAAGGAAACAGGAGAGCCGAGTACATGGATCACAAAGCCCTGACCCTGGAAATGCGCGGTCTGCGCGAACAGGTCACCGGCATCACCGACACCGCGGTCGCCGCCGCCGACGGGCTGCTCATCGCCGCGGACACCGCCGACTCGATCGACCCGGAGGGCCTCGCCGCCCTCGCCGCGGCCGGCCTCGGTCTCGCGCGGCGCACCGCCGAGGCCACCTCCCGCGGCACCCTGCGCCGCACGGTGACGTACGGCAGCCACGGATGTGCCGCCTTCTACGCCGTCGGCGACACCGCCCTCATGGTCGTGCTCGGCGACGAGGGCATGGACGTCGACCACCTGCACCGGGCGACCCAGTCGGCGCTGCGGCGCATCGACCTGATCCTCACCGACAAGGCACCAGAAGGAGTTTGAAGGGATGGCGACGAAGCGTATGACCTCAGGTTTCTCGGACCAGGTGATGAGCCTGGTCAAGCACCTCCGTACCGACGCCCCCGACTGCGTGGCCTCCGGGGTGGTCGACATGGCGACCGGAATGCTGCTGTCGTACGAGACCGTGGAGAACCATCCACCGGAGGTCCTGGACCTGCTGGCGGGTGCGACGCTCGACCTGTTCCAGGGGCGTACGGTCGTGATGATCGAGGACGTCTTCAAGGAGCGCCGCGGGATCGCCAGTGACGCCCACTTCTTCCAGGAGATCCTGGTCAACAGCGAGAACCTCACGCACCTGTTCGTGCGGCTGAGCGAGCAGCAGGACATCGTGGCCGTCGTGGTCTGCCGCAAGTCGGTCAACGTGGGCATGCTGTTCGCCCAGGTCCGGCGGGTGATCCGGGAGTACAACCTCTGAGTGCGACGGCGGTGGGGTTCCCCGACCTCCCCCGTCGGAACCCCACCGCCGCACCACCGCGCCTGCCCTACCGCTCCGTACTACTCCGTCCGCAGCCCGTCGGGCCGCATCAGCCGCAGCAGCGGCGGCAGGCTGAACAGCGTCACCCCGAGGACGATGCCGGCGGCGACGCCGGTCATCGACAGCACGCTCGTCCAGTCGACGATGATCGGCGTGCTCGTCATCTTCAGCAGGACCGCGCCCAGCGTCATGCCCACCGCCGAGGCCAGCAGCAGGCCCAGGGCGATCGGGATCGCCGTCTGCCACAGCACCGACAGGCTCAGCGTGCGGCGCCGGGTGCCGAAGGCGACCAGCGACGACAGCAGCTTCTTGCGGTCGCGCAGCTGCTCCAGCTGGGAGACCAGCAGGCTCGCGCCGATCAGCGCCATGACACAGACGGCGCCGACGAACAG
>JABFVM010000065.1 GCA_013362785.1 Streptomyces sp.
TGGGTCACCTCCGGGGTCTCGCCCAGGACGATGCGGGTCATGTTGGCCAGGGACGTCGAGCCCGGCCTGAAGTAGTCGCTGTGGCCGCCGCTGCCCGCCGCGAAGACGCGGGCGCCGAAGGGCGGGGACACCGGGTCGGTGCCGAAGCCGACGGTCGTGCCGAGCAGGTCGATCTTGATGTGCGGGACCTCGCCCACCCAGTCGTCACTGCCACGGGCCGCCCAGACGCGGGCCGGGGTGTGCAGAGCCGCGGCGGTGTCCGCGCCGGTACCAGGGCTGCCGACCAGCACGATGTCGTCCACGTCAAGCTGGGAGGCGGCATGGCCGCACACCACCGAGCCGTAGGAGTGGCAGAGGAGGGAGATGCGCGGCTTGCTGTCGGCCGACCCGACCGAGCCGCCCGACCTGCCCGACTCGACCGACCCGTCTGATCCGACCGACCCAACCGACTCGCTCAGCCCGCTCGCCCTGTCCAGCCCACTCGCCCCGCCCGGTCCGCCCGGTCCGCCCGGTCCGCCCGGTCCGCTCGGTCCGCTCGGTCCACTCGCCCCGCCCGGTCCACTCGCCCCACCCCTCCCCCCGGCCGTCAGAGCACGCAGCTGCCGTATGAACTCCCGCAGCTTCGGGGCCGCCTTCTCCGCGCGGTCCGGTGTCGCGACCGTGGTGCTGACCGTGCCCGGGGTTTCGTAGCCGAGCCAGGCCACGACCGCGGTGCGGGTGCCCTGCGGAGCCTCCCGGGTGAGCCGCTCGTGCAGGGCGCGGGCGGCGTCGCGGAAACGGTCGTATGTGTCGATGGACGTGTCGGAGCCGGGCACCAGGACCGCGATGCGGTCGGCGTGGGCCAGGTCGCCGAAGACCTCCGTCGCGAGGCCGGAGCCGCGGCCGTCGAAGGCGAGGTAGTGGCGGGACGGGTCGGCCATCGCACGGTCCGCGGCGGCCCGCTCCCGGTAGCCGTGGGCCTCGGCCATACGGGACGCCTCGGTGGCGTTGGCACGGTTGGCCGCGTAGGCCTCGTCCAGCGTCGCCGCCGTCGCGTGGGCGACCGAAACCGGGGCCGGGGCGGGGGCCTCGGGGCGTGTGGCACCGGACAGCGGGACGACGACGGCGCCCGTGATCAGGGCGGCGAGGAAGGCTCGGCGCCATCGGTGGGTGCGGTGCGCTCTGCGGGTACGGCGGGGCTTCTTCGGCTCGCCCGACCCCTTCGGCTCGCTCACCCCGTTCGGCTCGCCCACCCCGCTCGGCTCGCCCACCCCCTTCACCATGGGCGCTTCCCGCACCGTGGGCGCTTCCTGGGCCTGGCCCGGCCCGCTGTGCTCCGATGCGGACGTCTCCGACGCGCTCGCCCCGGCTGCACCCGTCGCACGCCCCATGGTCGTCTTCCCTTCCAGTCCGCCCGGCCATCGGGCTTGCCTGGATGGGAAATTACGGATCCGGACTCGTCGTCCGCGTCCGCCCAGGGAGCTCACCTGCGACGTAGCTCTCAGGTATTACGGGTATGAAGGGGCCTCCCCCCTACGGTGCAGCTCGCCCCGGCACCTGCCGCCGCGGTCCCCCGGCCGCCCAAGGGGGCTCACCCCGACTCACGAGGCAGCTTCTCCAGCCACCCAAGGCGGCTCGCCCGGCAAGTGAGGCAGTTCACCGGCCACACGAGATGGCTCACCCCACTCACGAGGCAGCTCACCCCTACGCAAGGCAGCTCACTTGCCACACGAGGCGGCTCACCGCTTCCCGAGGCGGCCCCCCACCGCCCAGTTCACCACGCCAACTGCGCGATCTCCTCCACCACCACCGCACACGCGTCCGCCGCCGGATCGATCAGCGGAAAGTGGCCGACGTCCTCCAGCAGCGTCAGTCCGACGACCTCCCCCGCCTTCGCCGCCGCGTCCGCGTACGAGTCGGCGACCGCGTGCGGGACGACAACGTCCGTGCGGCCCTGGACGATGGTCGTCGCGATGCCGGTCGGGAGCAGGAGCGCGGGGTCGGCGTACGGCTGCCGTTCCGCGAACTCCACTTCTCCGCCGAGGAGTTGGCGCGCCGCACCCCCGCAGACGTCCAGCTTGTCGGCGACCGTGAAGTCGGCGATCGGCGCCAGGGCGACCACACCCCGCAGAAGCGCGGGCCGGTCGGTACGCCACGGCGCGTCCACGGGAAGGCAATGCCGCGCCGCACCCCAGAGGGCCAGGTGGCCGCCGGCCGAGTGCCCGGTGAGCACGGTCCGGCGCGGATCGGCCTGCGGAAGCGCCTCCCGCACGAGCGCGGGCAGCGCGTCCAACGCGGCGGCGACATCATCGAAGGTCTCCGGCCACCGCCCGGCAACCGGACCATCGCCCCCGGCACCGGCAGCCGTAGCCGAATCCGAACCCCCAGCGCCAGCCCCAGCCGAACCCAAGCCGGAACCCGAACCCGAGCCCGCAGCCACACCTGCCCCCGAACTCACCCCCACCGAACCCGCCGAAGCCCCCGCCCCACTCACATCCGCCGCCCCCCGCCGATACTCCACATTGGCCACGGCAAACCCCCGCCGAGCCAGAAAGTCGGCGAACGGCGTCACATGCCGCCGGTCATAAGGCGCTCGCCAGGCCCCGCCGTGCAGCAGGACGACCAGCGGGGCCTGGCCGCCCGGGCCGGGCTCGCCACGCGGGGCGTAGAAGTCGATCACCTGGTCGGGATGGTCGCCGTAGGAGGCGATGGCGTCGGGGTCGACGGGCGGGTGCGAGAAGGCCGACTCCTCCTCTGCGGCGGCCCGGGCTGCTGCGACGTCGTGCGGCATGCTCCAACCTCTCAGCGACATAACGGTTTTGGACGGAAGCGGGGGTGGCGGACCAGGTGGGAATCGGCCGTTGGCGGGGACGGTACCAGGGAGGTGACGTGCGCGGACACGGGGATGTCACGCTCGGTGAGGGGTAAACGGTTCTACTGTTTCGTTACGCTGGCACCGTGGATCACACCACACCCCGCACCTGCGGTTACGTGTACCAAGGAGGCCGATATGTCCGCCGAACCCGGCACCGTACGTCCCGGAGGACGCACCGCGCGTGTTCGTGCGGCCGTGCTGCGGGCGGCCGGCGATGTGCTGGCGGAGCAGGGTTTCGACGGCCTCGATCTCGCGGACCTCGCCCGCCGCGCGGAGGTCGGCAAGACGACCGTGTACCGGCGGTGGGGCTCGGTGACCGGGCTCGTGGCCGATCTGCTCGCCGACATGGCCGAGCAGTCGCTGCCCCGCGAGGAGACCGGGACCGTGCTGGGCGATCTGCGGGCCAACGCCGCGCTGGTGCAGCGGACGCTGGCCGATCCCCGGCAGGGCGCGCTGTTCCGCGCCGTCATCGCCGCCGCGGCCTGCGACGAACGTACGGCGCAGGCGCTCCGCCGGTTCTACGAGGTGCGGGTGGCGGAGTGGGCGCCGTGCGTGGAACAGGGCGTGGCGCGCGGGGAGTTGCCGGTCGGGACGGACGCCGACGCCGTCGTACGGGCGGTGTCGGCGCCCCTCTACTACCAGTTGCTGACGACCGGAGCGACCCCCGGCGCCCCCGACGCCGAGCGCGCCGCGCATGCCGCACATGCCGCTGCCGTGGCAGGGGCGTACATCAGCTAGGCCCGACTACGACCAGCCCGGCCCAGCCAGCCCAGCCCAACCGGCCCGACTACGACCAGCCCGGCCCAGCCAGCCCAGCCCAACCGGCCCGACTACGACCAGCCCGGCCCAGCCAGCCCAGCC
>JABFVM010000571.1 GCA_013362785.1 Streptomyces sp.
CCGATCTTTCATGCCCGCACCATACTTCGCGGCAGTTGAGCATTCAGGTGCCTACCCCCCGATAAGAGAAGTGACAAAGTAGACACGCTTTTTTTCTTACCGGGAGGCCCGAACTGCCGGTAAACGTGGGTCGTTTGAGTAGCGGCACAAGAGCAGCCGCACAAGAGCAGCCGAACGCGAACATCCTTACCGCTGCTGCCGCAGCCGCCGCCACACCGCCTTGGCCGCGTTGTGCCCCGACATACCGTGCACGCCCGGGCCGGGCGGGGTTGCCGACGAGCAGATGAAGACCGCCGGATGCGGGGTGGAGTACGGGAAGAGCGACAGCTTGGGGCGCAGCAGGAGTTGGAGCCCGGAGGCCGCGCCGGAGGCGATGTCGCCGCCGACGTAGTTGGCGTTGCGCACGGCGAGTTCGGCCGGCCCGGCCGTGGCGCGGGCGAGGACGCGGTCGCGGAACCCGGGGGCGAAGCGCTCCAGTTGGCGTTCGAGGACGTCCGTGAGGTCTCCGGTCCAGCCGTTCGGCACATGGCCGTACGCCCAGAAGACGTGCTTGCCCTCGGGCGCCCGGCCGGGGTCCACGACACTGGGCTGCACCGTGATCATGAACGGCTTGTCGGGCGCACGGCCCTCCCGCGACGCGGCCCGCAGCGCGGCGCCGATCTCCGCGCTGTTCCCGCCGATCTGCACGGTGCCGGCCCGCCGGGCCTCCGGGGCGGTCCAGGGCACCGGGCCGTCCAGCGCATAGTCGATCTTGAACGCGGCGGCGCCGTAGCGGTAGCCCTCGTAGTACCGGCCGAATCCGGCGATGCGGGCCAGGGCGGTGGGCGAGGTGTCGAAGATGTACGCGCGCGCGGGCGGCAGGTCGTCGAGCCGCTTGACCTCGTAGTCGGTGTGGACGGCGCCGCCGAGGTCCTTCAGATACGCGGTGAGGGCGTCGGAGATGGACTGGGAGCCGCCGCGGGCCAGGGGCCAGCCGCGGGCGTGGGCGGCGAGGGCGAAGACCAGGCCGATGGCGCCGGTGGCGAAGCCGCCGAGCGGGGCCATGACGTGGGCGACGAGGCCGGAGAACAGGGTCTTGGCCGGCTCGTCGTGGAAGCGGCGTGTCAGCCAGGTCGACGGGGGCAGCCCGGCGAGGCCGAAGCGGGCGAGGGTGACCGGGTCGCGCGGCAGCGCGGTCAGGGGCAGGGACATGAAGTCACGGGCCAGCGTGTCCCACTTCGGCAGGAACGGCTCGACCAGCCTGCGGTACGTCCCGGCGTCGCGCGGGCCGAAGGAGGCGGCGGTCTCGGCGACGGACCGGGACAGCACGGCGGCGCTGCCGTCGGTGAAGGGGTGCGCCATGGGCAGTTCGGCATGCAGCCACTCCAGGCCGTAGCGGTCGAGTGGCATCGTGCGGAAGACGGGCGAGTTGATGCCGAGGGGGTGCGCGGCGGAGCACGGGTCGTGCCGGAAGCCGGGGAGGGTGAGCTCCTCGGTGCGGGCTCCGCCGCCGACGGTGTCACGCGCCTCGAACACGGCCACGGAGAAGCCGCGGCGGGCCAGCTCCACGGCAGCGGTCAGTCCGTTCGGCCCCGCACCCACCACGACCGCATCGAGCATCGACGGCACCTTCGGACTCCTTCGTCAGCCGATGGCCTTGAAGGATCAGGATATGCCCGGGCACTGACAGAGGAGAGGTGCGGCCTGCGCCGCCTAGTGCCGCAGCAGTCCCGCCACCCGGCGAGCCGTGGCCGCGTCCCGCGCCGCCGTGAACGGCAGTGCGTTGCCCCCGGTGATGCGGAACGGATCCCCCGTGTGGGTCAGGTGCGCGCCGCCCGCCTCCTCGACCAGGAGGATGCCCGCGGCGTGGTCCCAGGCGGCCTCCCAGGAGAACGCTGTCGCGTCCAACTCGCCCCGGGCGACGGCGAGATACTCCAGGCCCGCCGAGCCGCACGCGCGCGGTGCGACGCCGTCGGTCCACAGTCCGCGCAGGGCCTGCTTCTGGTCGTCGGTCGTGTAGTCCGGGTGGGACGTGGCGACTTCGAGGTCCCGGCCGGGCTCCGGCGCGCCCGAGTGCAGGCGTTCGCCGTCGAGGAAGGCGCCCTGGCCCCGGACCGCCGTGGCCAGTTGGTCGCGGGCGGCGGCGTAGGTCCAGGAGGCGAGCAGTACACCGCGCTGGGCGAGGGCGACCAGGGTGCAGAAGCCGTCGTCGCCGTGCACGAACTGGCGGGTGCCGTCGACGGGGTCGACGATCCAGACCGGGGCGTCGCCGCGTATCGCGTCGTAGGTCGCCGGGTTGGCATGGACCGCTTCCTCGCCGACCACGACCGAGCCGGGCAGGAGGGCGCCGAGCGTCTCGGTGAGGTACAGCTCGGCGAGCCGGTCGGCGTCGGTCACCAGGTCGTGCGGTCCGCTCTTCTGGTCGACGTCGTGCACGCCGAGCTGCCGGAAGCGCGGCATGATCTCGGCGGCGGCCGCCTTGCGGACGGCTTCCTCCACGTCGGCCGAGTGCTGTGCGAGAAACGAGTGCAGTGCGGGAAACTCGTCGTTGGTTTCGTTGTATTCGATCACGTGTCAATGAGAACACGCCCCACTGACAATCCCTGCCCGCCGAGTGACCGCCGGATGGCATCGGCGTGAATATGAGGGGTGCGAACCAGCAGGTCAGGGCCTTGTCATCGGAACTCGGCCGCAGTCCTCGGCCCTCTGCCTCAGCGCCCGACCGCGTACCCCTGCATCCCCCTCGGGTTCGCCGCCGCCGACAGGATGCCGGTCTCCGGGTCCCGCGCGACCGCGCACAGGCGCCCCTCCGACCAGTCGTCACCGACGGTCACATCATGACCGCGCTGCCGCAGCTCCTCCACCACCTCCGCGTCCGTCCGGGACTCCACGGTGACGCTACCCGGCCGCATCCCGCGCGGATAGAAGGAGCCCGGGAAACTGTCGTTGTGCCAGTTCGGGGCGTCGATCGCGCCCTGGAGGTCGAGGCCGCCGCGGACCCGGTCGCGCAGCGCCACGGCCAGGAAGAAGTGCAGCTGCCACTGGTCCTGCTGGTCCCCGCCGGGCGTGCCGAAGGCCAGCACGGGTACGCCGTCGCGCAGGGCGATGGAGGGCGTGAGGGTGGTGCGGGGGCGGCGGCCGGGCGTCAGGGAGTTCGGCAGGCCCTCCTCCAGCCAGGTCATCTGCAGCCGGGTGCCGAGCGGGAAGCCCAGCTCCGGCACGACGGGATTGGACTGGAGCCAGCCGCCGCTGGGCGTGGCCGCGACCATGTTGCCCCAGCGGTCGACGACGTCGAGGTGGCAGGTGTCGCCGCGGGTGGCGCCGTCGGCGGAGACATCGGGCTCGCCCGGCACCGGCGAGGCCGGGCGCTTGGCGACCGTCGGTTCCCCGGCGCCCAGCGCGTCGAAGCCGGGCTCGCCGACGGCCGCCACGCGCGCGTGCGCGCACAGTCGCGGGGTGCGGCCGCCCGGGCTGCCGGGCCGCAGCTCGTGGGACGCCTTCTCGCCGACCAGCTCCCGCCGGGCCGCGTTGTACCCGTCCGACAGCAGCTCGGCCAGCGGCACCTCGGCCGCGTCGCCGTACCAGGCCTCCCGGTCGGCCATGGCCAGCTTGCAGCCCTCGATCAGCAGATGGACGTACTCGGCGGACCCGTACCGTGGCAGCTCGGGCGGGAGCAGCGCCAGCTGCTGGAGGAGGACGGGGCCCTGGCTCCAGGGGCCGGCCTTGCACAGGGTCCAGCCGTTCCAGTCGTACGTCGCCGGCGCCTCGTAGGTCGCGGACCAGTCGGCGAGGTCGGCGGCCGTGAGCGTGCCGGAGTGCCGCTCGCCGCTGGTGTCCATGGTGGGCCGCCGGGCCTGCCGTACGAGCGCCTCGGCGATGAATCCCGTACGCCACACCTCCCGCGCCGCCTCGATCTGCGCGACCCGGTCCCCGGCCCCGGCGACCTCGTCGAGCAGTCGCTTCCAGGTGGCGGCGAGGGCGGGATTGCGCAGCAGCCCGCCGGGCCGGGGTGGCTCGCCGTCCGGCAGATACACCTCCGCCGACGAGGGCCACTCCGTCTCGAACAGCTCCCGTACGGTCTCCACGGTCTCGCCGACGCGCTCCACGGGCGCGTGCCCGTGTTCGGCGTACTCGATGGCGTACCGCAGCACCTCGGCGGGCGTACGGGTGCCGTGGTCCCGCAGCAGCACCATCCAGGCGTCGAAGGCACCGGGTACGGCGGCGGCGAGCGGGCCGGTGCCGGGGACGAGGTCCAGGCCGAGGGCCCGGTAGTGCGCGACCGTCGCCCCGGCCGGTGCGACGCCCTGCCCGCACAGCACCCGCACCTCACCGCCGGCCGGCGCGAGCAGGATCGGCACCTCCCCGGCGGGCCCGTTGAGGTGCGGCTCGACGACATGCAGCACGAAGGCGCCCGCCACGGCGGCGTCGTAGGCGTTGCCGCCGCCCTCCAGCACGGCCATCGCGGACTGCGAGGCCAGCCAGTGGGTGGAGGACACCATGCCGAAGGTGCCGCTCAAGGTGGGACGAGTCGTGAATTGCATACCTGACCTCGGTGTTTGTGTACGTCGACAGGCCTGTGCAAGAGCGAAACTGGCCCGCGGGGAAAATCTGGGGAGAACGAGCGCGAGACCGTCTACTCTAGGTAGGCCCATCTCCACCGCCACCCGGGGCAGGCTGTTGATGTCGGCCACTGCCGCACGCAGAGTAGATGCGTGCTACCGACAGACACCCCCCTTCTCACCAGGCCGAATGGATCCCCAGGTAAGCAGCAGCACCGCTTCACACACGGGCCACCTCCATGAAAGCGACACTGTGTCAATCGCCTACTCGCGATGCTCCGCACCCGTGCAACCGAAACACTGGTGGAGGACACGGGGCTGCGTCTCCTCCAGGTCGGCATCGGCTGCGACCTCGTACGCACCCCCCGCGGAGACCGGCTTCCTGGCATTGGCACACCTCAATGCGACCGCTGCCGCGATCGGACACGTGCCGTATGACCGGCCCAACGAACGCCCCTACCACGCGATCACCATCGGCACCACGGGCACATGGGACGGCCTCCGGGTACGACGCCTCTCCACCACGCCTGGCTCGTCGCCCCGTAACGGAGCTAGGTGCAGCTACACCCATCCGATATGGGTGCAGCTCCCCTGCAGTGGGCTGCTGATGCCGTGCGCCGTTGCCGTGGGTCCTCGGACGGCGGATCGTCGTGTCCTGAGACGTGGTCTTGGAAGCAGCGATGGTGTCATGCCCGGAGGAGCTCGATCGGCGGGAGGCTACCGCGGGGGAGGAGATCGCCGAACTGTGGGACCAAATTGCGTGATTGACTGGGCGTCTTGCTGACGGTGCGTGGCGTTGCTGCGGGTGATCGTGGACTGTCGCCTGGCGCACGAGGCCCGCGCGGGGCGTTTGTGGTGCGGTACCACCGTCCCGCAGTTGAGGTAGGCGCCGTCGCCGAGCACCATCGCACCCTGGCAGTGCTCGCTCAGCCCGGACACCCGCCAGGCATGGGCGTCCGCGGTGGTGCGCGGCACCGGACGTGCGGCCGCGATCACCGGACGCGTGTCCGCGTCCACGATGACCTGCACGTTCCCGGAGAATCGGTAGTTGCGGCTGGAGGCGGCCACCTTCCGGTCGCGGACCGGTATGAGCGTGCCTCCACGATCCACAACCGGTCGGCTGCATCTGTCGGCCAGGCTATGGGCCCGAGCGCGAGCAGCGGACCCAGGCGTTGGATGACCCGGCGCACGGTGGAGGACGAGACACCGAACAGGGGGCCCAACTGCCGCATGGTCAGGTTCGTGCAGTAGTACCCCGAGAGCATCAGCACCCGCTCGGCCAGTGGCAGCGACCACGGCCGGCCTCTGTTGTTCGTGCTGCCAAGGCCGTGCCAGCGAGTGAGCCGTTGGGCCGGGACTCTATATCGTTGGACAGACCCGGTCGGCGCTGGCTGTCGGCTGGGACTACACACCGCGTCGCCCCCTGCTCTTACCCTGTCACTACAGCGCGCAAAGACAACGTCTGTCGCAGATCTCTGGTGAGCGTGAGGACGGGCTGAAGGCACAGGACCCGGGCCTCTGAGGAGGTCCGGGTCCCTGCAAGGGGCAGTGTCATACGGTGACACTGTGCGCCAGCGCACGGGCCTTGGCCGCCCACTCCCCCATCCTCGTGATGGCGGAGGTCAATTGCTCCACCGCTGCGGAGATATCCTTCACCGGCTTGCGGAGGTGTCGGCTCACCCGGACCATGGCGCCCGCCGAGGTGCCGAAGAAGCCCATCTGCACCAGACCGTCCTGCGCGGCCTCGTCCAGGGACATCAGCTGCTCCAGGAACACCTCCGCTCCCTCATCGCGCTCGCCGGGAGGCGTCATCTCGATGAGCCCCAGCGCGGCCCGCACCCCGCTGTCCATGGTTGCCATCCGCTCCACGAACGCGGCGGCGACGGTGTTCAGTTCGCACGCCGGTGCACTGATCGTCTCCGCATACCGGACGACGGCGGCGAGGCGCGCGCTCGCGGGCGCGTTCGCCTGGGCCAGTTCCAGCATCTCGGTGCTGGACTGCTCGGTCAGCGCCCCGATCGTCTCGATCGTCTTCGCGATCGCCTCCAAGTCGGCGGTCATCTCGTCCAGCCCGTCCTCGATGACGGCGAAGTCGTCCAGCAGACCGGGCGGGTCCTCGTCCTCCTCCCCGCCATCGCCGACCCCCGGGCCAGAACTTGACCCGTCACCGGCCTGGAGTCCGCGCAGCACCCGTGCCGGTGTGAGAAGTTCGAAGCCGTCCCGGAGCCCGGCCTCCAGGGCGCTCTCGATCTCCTTGCGCGCTCCGGCCAGATGGCTGCGGGTCCGCTGGTAGCGGATCGTCCTGATCGATGCGATGTCGAAGGGCAGCTGCCCGGACTCCCCGATGTGGATCGTCGGCTTGCCGGTGATGTGCCGCAGGCCCAGCTCGTACATCACATTGGGGTTTCCGCCGCTGACGTCCGCGACAACCAAGTCGGACTCGACGACGTGCCGGCAGATCTGCTCGTTGATGTCACCGGCGTCTGCGATGCCGTCCGCGCGCACGGCGCTGATGCCGTACTTCTCGCAGGCGGGTGCGATCACTTGCTCGAAGATGCCGAGATGGTGCTCGTAGGCCTCACGCTCGGGGCTTCCGTGCGCGGCGTGCGGGTCGCCGATGGGACCGACGACGAAGCACCTACGGGGCTGGGCGGACTCCTGCCGGAGCGCCTCTGGCGTGTTCATGCGGAAACCTCCGATGCGCGAGAGTGGGTGTCGTGGGGCCGGGCTGCGGGCGCCTCGTCGTCCAGGGGAACGGCGTACACGGGCCGCTCCTCGATCCCGAGGGTGCGTAGCAAGTAAGCGGTGGGGATGCGGTAGCGTCCGCCGACCCTCAACACGGGACACGGGAAGACGCCGAGGCGGATCAGCTTGTACGCCGTCGCGGTACAGATACCGAAGGCGCGTGCGGCTGTGCGGAGGTCAACACTCAGTGGCAGGTCGAGGGCCTCCGCGAAGCCGAGCGGCGGGCCGGACCGCCCGCTCACCGCTGGGCTCCCGCGGGGCGCAGGACCAGCGTGCCGATGAGGTCGGCTTCCTCGTGGCGGCGGGCCCGGAACACCAGGTCGGGCAGGCGGGTACCGGTCCGCCGGCCGTCTTGTCGAGGGCGCGGCTCAGCGAAGCGGAGTGTGGCGTACAGGCCCTCGCGGCGGGGCGGGGGCGTGATGTGCAGTTCCCATCGCTCGGGTGGGTGCGGCCGTTTCTGCGGCGGGTCGACGGCATTGCGGGCATCGGCGAAGGCACCGATGTCGACGACGGGGATCTCCCGCGCGACGCGCTTCGCGTAGGCCCACATCCGGTTCACCGCCTCCTTGATCAGGCGGCCGCCCGGGTCCGGGCCGTCCGGGTCCGCCGCGTCGAGGGCGGCAAGCACGGCCAAGACGGCCTCCGACTCCAGGTCGGTCCGGCCGACCCGCCGCCAGCGGCGCAGGATCCGGTGCAGGTTCCGGTACAGCCCGGGGAGGGCAAGCCAGACGACAAGCAGCCGTCCGGCGCCGTCGCCGTTCCGCGGCTCCCTCATGGCCTCGGTGACGGCCTGTTGCCAGACCGCCGCGCCCAGCGCCGCGTCGCGCCGTGGGCCGTAGAGCGCCCTCCTGCTCTCCTCCGGGGAGAGCAGGAGAGAACGGTCGCCGACGTGCACCGTGAGGCACGGTAGCGTGGCGCCGGGCGATCCGAGGACGCCCTGGTCGATCCGGGCGAAGACGCCCCCAGGTCCGGTCGATGTCATCCCTCCTCCTTTCCGGCCTCGTCCGGCCAGAGGTACGTCAGGGCGGCGGCGGCTCGGCCGCAGGCACGTGCGAGGTCGGTAAGGGCCGACCGCAATGCCTCGTGCCATGTCATGCGGGCCGGGTGCGCAGTACCGTTCCGGCGCCGGGACCGCTTGGCGGGCGAGGCGGGCGGGTGGAAGTGAATGCCGCCGTACACGGCGTGACCGACGTTCACGCCGTAGTCCGCCCACTGGTTGTCGCCCCGCTCAGGCCAGGGCGGGGCCTTGTGAGGGGCCGTCACCGGGCGGGCCCGGAGCCGGCCGGTGGAGGGGGCGCGGGCAGACCGATGGTGAGACCGCCGACGACGTCCCGGCCGACGGCGGCGCCCTGGTGGACGTACTGGGACAGGCCCATCCGGCTCGGGGCGTCGGCATCCGGCGAGGGCTTCGGCTTCTGCGCGTCCGCGACGACCGACCGCACGTCGTCCGGCACGTGGCCCGGCACGCGGATCCAGCCGTAGCCGCCGAACTCCTTCACCTGCACATGGACCCGCACATACTGCGCAGGGACGAGGTCCCGCCGCCCGGACCGCACAACGTCCTGGTACAGCCGGTCCGACACGATGACGGCGAGGTCCGCCTCGGTCAGGGCGGTGAGTACGGCTTTGAGCTGGTGCGCGTTGACGTAGCGCGCCACGGCGACCGGGGCCGGGCCGGCGTGGCCGAGCGCTGCGTCCGCGACCACGCCCGTGTCCACGGCCATCCGCAGCCTGACCCGTTGGGCGGCGGGGTCGGCGTTGCGCTCACCGAGGCGGATCGCGAGATGGTGGATGAAGGGCCCCAGCACGGCGTCCTCCGGGGTGGCCTCGGGCAGGACGGCGAACTCCATGTCGCCCTGCGGCTGACGCGTCCAGGCTGCCCGGTCCAGCCCGGTCAGCGCCGCCGCCTCGTCCAGCAGCCGGACCAGCTCGGACTGAACGGCCGACTGCGTCCGGGTGTCGAGACGGCTGTACTGCTCCACGTCCGCGGCCAGACACAGTCGGTGGTGTGTCAGGTCGTCCGGCGGGCGGGAATGGGACAGCTCTTTCACAACAACTCGCCACCTTCCAGGAGGGGTTGGGCGGGTGCACACGCCAACTGTGGGAGGAAGGGGCGGGAGCGGCTGAGCAAGCCGTATTACTGCGACTTACTTGCCCCCAGGTGATGGCACGCTCATCCGAGCCGCCTTGCGCAGGCGAGCCATGTCCTCAACGGAGGTCCACCGGGAGCCAGTGGTGATGATCTTGCGCTTCCGCAGTTGAGCGAGAGCCTTGTGGACGGTGTCCGTGGTGGACGCGGTGAGGGCGGCGAACTCCGACTGAGACAGATTCACCTCGATGCGCATCTTGTTCCAATTGGGTCCCTTGAACGTCTCCGCGGGCCGCCCGTGCGACTCCGCGAGTTCGACGAGGACGCGCGCCAGCCGAACCAGGACCGGGTAACCGCCGAGTTCGAGCCGTAGGCGGTCGGATCGGCGCAGCCGACCGCAGACCATCTGGACAAGCGACAGCGACATCTCTGGACGGGCGAGGAGAAAGGCCTCCAGCTCATCTCTCGGGACGACGGCGGCGACCACATCGCCGCAGGCGGTGACCGTGGCCGATCGCGGTCCGACACCCATCGCCGCCATCTCGCCCACGACATCCCCGCCGATCCTGATGTCCATGAGAGACACTCGGTCACGGTCCAGCCGGGCGGTCACCTTCACCAAGCCCTCGTGGAGGACCACCAACTCCTGTGTGGGGTCGCCCTCATGGAGGAGTACGTCTCCCACGGCGTAGCGACGTCGACTGCCGAGCTGGGAGAAGGCCGCGCGTGCTTCGGGCGACAACGTGTCAAGGAAGGCCGCGCGACCGTTGGGGTTCGAGCCGTACATCATCTGCACAGCACAGCACTCGGTCATCGCGGCCGCGTGCGGTTCCGGCCTGTCTGCCGGGGCGCCGGACGCACGCCGGGGCGCGCGGCGGCGCACGCCGGGAGCATCCTGAGGGCCGGTCTCGTCAGCTCCGGTCGGAGTCGTTGATCGCCTCGGCCACGCCGTAGGACCCGAGGAGAAGCAGTTGGTCCAGCAGATCCAGAATCTCGGACCGGCGCGCGGGTGAAGCTGCCTGGACATACGCGCGGACCAGCAGGCGGCCGATGTGGCGGGCATCGGCTGCCGCACCGCGAGCGAGGTCAGCCGAAGCGGCTCCGAACACGGCGACAAAGCGCCGCACGCATGTCAGGACCAACTCGTCGATCTGGTCAGGGGCGTGTTCAAGCGTGATCAGCAGCTGAGACAGTGCGGCCCCGAAGGCGCGGGAGTCGATCAGTGCGGTCAGTGTCCGCCGGTAGGGCCTCAGACGCCGGCCGCGCAGCGCGACGGCCACCTTGGCGGCGGCATCCCGCACCTCCTCTTCGGGGTCGTGGAAGAACCGGACGAGTGCATGATGGGCGAGCGCCGCGTCACCGGTGTTCAGGAGGCGCTGGGCGCACACGTCGGCGGCTCCCTGTCGCTGCGCCGCGTCGTCCCCGGCGAGCACGTTGGCCAGCAGGACAGGCGTCTCCCACTCCATCGCGGCCAGCGCGGCGACCTGGCCGCCGACCCGGCGGACCGGCGCCACCGGGGAGTGCAGCATGCGTTCCGTCAGCGGTCCGGCCGATGCCGGGTCTCCGTGCATCAGGGCAACGGCAAGGCGGGGAACGCACGGTGACGCCAGCAGGTGGTCGGGGGCCTCGACGAGCCCGGCGAAGGCATCGGCCGCCGCCGCGCGGTCGTGACGGACCGCGGCATGCAGCACGTGGGCCACGCACGCCCGGACGTCGAGGGAGGGGTCGGCGGCCAGTCGGCTCAGGTGGGGGACAATCAGTGCGGCGCGGGAGCCGTCCGCGTCATGGACGAGCAGATCGCCCAGGCTCTCGGCCGCGCTGCCCCGTACGGTGTTGATCCCGGCGGTGAGCAGGTCACGCGTCACGTCGCCTCCGTCAGCGCCGGACACACGCGCGTCGGCCGAACCGTCGGCGTCGCTCGGCCCAGGCGAGTCGAGGGCGAGGCTCAGAAGTGCCTCCACCAGGTCGAGCGGCACGTGGTCGAGATACTTCCGCAGGGCGTGCCCCAGCCAACGGTCCTGCCCTGGCCTGCCGCGGCCCGCGAAGTGTCGCACCGCCGCGAAGACGGTCTCAGGATCTTCGTACGGTTCAGCCTCCCCCAGGCCGAGCAGCAGCGAGGCACCGTAGGCCGGATGCGTCCCGGCGTCGATCCGCAGGGCGAGCCGCGCGAAGCGGCCGGGGTCCGCCACCGTCATGCTTCGCAGCACATGGGACAGTTCGCGCGCCCCGCCTGTATGGGTAGCCCAGTCGGTTCGGTCCCGGCTGTGCTTCCTCATGGCCCTTAGCCACTGGTCGTCGCTCATGTGCTGGGCCGCTTCCGCCGGGATGGGCGGTCCGACAAACCCACCTGTCATCCCCTCCGGTTCGTCCGGCTCCCGTCGGTCGCCGTGGAGCCGGCGGAGTTCTCCGAGCCGACGCGTCGCCCGCTCGGAGAGTCGGCTTTCGGGAAGCGCCGTCAATAGGGTGAATTCGTGCCAGGGCGAGAGTCTCTCGTCGGGGGGAAGGCGCAGGTGAAGGAGGGACTGCTCCAACCGCCCGAAAGTGCTGTCCGGCAGGACACCGCCGATGGCACTGAGAACCTCACGGGCGTCCCACACGACATTGGCGGCGTAGCCGGACAGCAGACGATGTCCGCCCTGAAGCAGGATCTCGGCGGACCACGCCGAGAGATCGGCTCCTGCCGCGGCCAACGCCTGGTAGAGCAGCCACTGCGCTGCCTCGTACGGCTCGTCCACCAGATGTTCCACGAGCCGGCGCGCTCGCGCGGCGTCCCGGCCTGCCGTGCTCCGCAGAGCTTCGGCCGTCCCCTGCAGGAGGGCGTCGCCCAGGTCGCCGGGATCGTCGTCGGGATGGCGGTGCGAGAAGTGACGGTCGTGGATGGGCCGTTCCGTCCGCGCCGGATAGGCGGTCAGTCTCATGACGGCCAGGAGGACCGGCAGCACCCGGACGCAGAACTCCTCCGGTGCGCCGGCAGCGGCGGCGGTCACCGTCTGGAGCGCCGCGTAGTCACGGTTCAACAGCGCCGCCACTCTGCCGTGGTCGTCGAGCCGGAGAGCGTCCGAGCGTTCCACCAGCAGTGCGCTCAGCAACTCGACCACCCACATGGGTTCTTCGGCCGCCAGGTAACCCGCTGGGCCCCAGAGGGCGTGTTCGACGCCGGTGAAGAGGCCCGCTCGCACGCCGTCGAGCAAGAGCTCGAAGAGTGGTCGGCTGCCGGCGAGGCGGGCGTGGGGAACGATCCGGGTCAGCCACGCACCGTACCCGGGGTCAGCGGCGTGCGGTTCCAGGAGGCGGGCCACCCGGTCGGGCAGGGCATCCACGACCGCCACCAATAGCTGCACCGCCCAGTCCTGTTGTCTTGTGTCGGCGCTGTCGAGCCAGTTCTCGAAGAGCCCCTCGTCGTCCCCTCGCCGGAACCAGGCGGGCGTGCCGAGCATGTCGACGAGGCGATCACGGAAGGGTGGGCGTGCGTCCAGAACACGCACGACGGCGCCCCACTCGGTGACAGTGGGAGCGTCCAGGCCGCGCAGCACGGCCAAGGCCAGGTGCTTGAGGTGGTAGCGGATGTCCGGACTGATCAGCAGTGCCTCGACCTCCTCGGCGAACCGTTCCGGGTCGAGCTCCCGCAGGTGATCGAGCACCTGCCGAAGCTGTCCTCGGCGGAACAGCTCCTGCTCCCCGCCGGTGAGGAAGGCAACCAGGCTCTCTTCGCGCCGGAGCCAGTCACGGGCGAAGGCATAGTCGAAGAAGCTCTCGTGGAAGAAGGCCAGTTGGCGGCCATCGCGTACAAGGACGTGTTCCGACTCCAGCACCTTCCGGCTGGCGGCGAGGTCGTCCGTGTCGAGCACGCCGAGCGGCACAGACAGCCGCTGGCGCGCACTCATGGCTGCCGCGACGGCCGAGACCGCGTCGTGGAAACGCACGGACGGACGCCGGACGCACTCCTCCTGTTTGGTGTCCCAGAAGGCGTCGAAAAGCTGCCGGGTGGTGTGGAAGAGGAGGGCTTCCTCCTGGTCCGCTATCTGGGCGAGGAGGACGAGATGCAGCGGTGAGCGCAGCAGTGCCCGCTGCTGCGGGGCCAGTCGGGAGGCGTCCAGGCCCATGCCGGCGACGGCGCTGTCGACCTGCGCGTCGGAGAGTGACCCGACCGTGACGCGTGAGCAGTGGTCCGAGGCGGTGAGCCTGCGGATGCGGGCGTCGGCCTCGGCGTCGAAGGCGCGACAGGCCAGGATCACCCGCATGCCGGGATACGCCGCAGCCTCGTCCACCAGGTCAGCCACCGCATCGAAGGCTTCCGGGATCCGTCCCGACGCCATGCTGACGGCATCAAGCTGGTCCACTACGAGGACGCAGGGCCGTCCGTCCGCCACGGAGCCGAGGGCGCCAACCGGGGACATGGGCAGGCCGACGCGCTGTCCCAGTTCGTGGGTCGATCCGAAGGGTTCCAGGCGATCGAGACGGAAGGCGAGAACCGCAGTGGCCGCTTCATCAAGGGCGGTGAAGGTCTGGTGCAGCACGGCGCTCTTCCCGCCCCCCGCGGTTCCGGTCAGCAGGACGAGCCGCCGGGTACCCTCCTTGACCTCCGCCACGAGGCGAGCGGCATCCTCCCGGGGAATTGTGGGTCGAAGCAGCGTGCGTTCCACGCTCGCAGCCCACAGGCGCGTCACCGTTCTCACGGCGTCGGATACCGCTACAGCGTCGGCCCGCCCGACCCCCCGCAGTCCGTACGGCGCCAGCCGGTTGGTCAGTGCCGCCGAGTCGAGTGTGGTTCCCAAGTTGTCGAGCAGGACTTGGCCCAGAGCGAGCGCCGCCAGGCGGCCCGGTGCTCCTGCCAGGGCCTGTTCGGCCAGGACGGCGTTGGTGTGCACGAGGTCCCGTTCGTCGTGCCACTCCACCCAGAGCCCTCGCAGCATCCTCCAGGCCGTCGCGGTCGAGCCATAGATGCCACGCGAGGCGAGGGCGTCGAAGGGACCCCGGAGTTCGTCCGTCAGCCATTCGGCCTCGAAGGAGGCGAGGTCGTCGGAGCGGCGGGCGCGGTCGGCGAGTTCATCGAGCGCACGGGCAGGCAGTACGGAGACGAAGTGGAACGCCCGGCCCGCCTCGACATGCGAACGCAGGCTCTCCCACACGCCCTTGTCGCGGAGCGAGGCCACATTCCAGTTGTTCGCGTTGCGGTTCTGCCGCTTGACCTGGTGCACCTCCGTCCCGTGGTCGTGCCGGTAGACGAACTCGACCCCGTCGCCCAGCGGCCCACCCGGTTCGACGCAGAGCGTTGTGCCCGAGCCCAGCAGTACGTACAGGGCATGTCTGATCGTCCAGGCTCCCTCGTACCGGTTGCCGAACTTGTCCGTCTCGCCACCCAGCCGCGGTGTCACCGTGCCCCCTGCCCCCTCCGGCCCGGCCAGGCGGGCCGCGCGTGCGCGGACGCTACCGCATGTGTGCCAGGCGCGCCGACGGTCACTGAGCGAGTCTGGAGAGCAGGGCTGGCGGCGATCCGTCTTCTGCAGAAGCCTGCACGGTGTGCCCAGCAATGAGAGCCGTCAACAGCGCATGCTCCCGTGCTGAGCCTGGCTTCCTTCACCGCCACGGGGATTGCGGCGCCTCAACCAGGTTTCTGCGACCAGCTCATGAGGACCAAGATCCGGACCAGTCCCGGACCACGTTGCCTCCCGCCCGTCGGCAGCCCACCGTCCCCGCATGTCAGCGTGGGTTCTGCTCATGTACCACCAGCAGACGCAGCACCTGCTGGCAAATTGCTCCCTTGCTAATGGCCGAGCCAGCTATGCCCATCTCGAGCCTGCAGTCGCCCCGGCGCCCACCCTGAAACCTCCCCCCTCCACCCCTGAACGGCAGGCGGGCGGCACTCTGCCGGGTCCTTCGCAGCCGCATTCCCTGGAGAGTGGCTGGGGAGTTTCTCGTCGCTCGGGGAGGCTCCGGGGAGGTTGAGCAGCACAAGGCAGTACACCTCTGACGGACACCGAAAGACGCGTTCCCGCAGGTCAGAGACTCATTAGGTTCCGAAAGGCCAGGTCAGCGCCCGAACCACGGGGCCTTCATGCCGAAGGTGCCCTGGAGGGTGGGTCGGGTGGTGAACATCGGGCCTCTCATCTCGCCGGCTACGCATCCGGGGAGCCCGAATTCCGGGGGTCCGGACCAGGGCTCCCCTCCATCCACTCCCCCAGCCGACTGTCGATCACCCCCGCGCCCCCAATTTTCAGTGCGGCGCCCGCGACGGCAACCCTGATG
>JABFVM010000335.1 GCA_013362785.1 Streptomyces sp.
ACACCGCCCACCGACCCACATCCCACGACACCGGACATCCGCTCACTGTCCACGGCACTCGACCCCCAGCCCCTCCGCGAGGGCGAGTACAGGCTGCGTCCCGTGGCTCCCCGGCCCTACAGACCCTCGTTGCTGCTGCTCGCCATCGGCGGTGCGGCGGGGGCGGGCCTCGGGGCCGTGATCCACCGTTTCGGCGCCGCGCCGGAGAAACCCGGACTGCCGCTGGCCGTCTGCCTCGCCGTCGCTCTCGTTCTGGCGTACGCGGTCGGCGGCTGGGGACTGCGGCACGCCGTCCTCTACTCCGCCGCCGTACGCCTTGCTCTGCCCTGGACGATTCCGCTGGCCGTGCCCGTGCTGCTCGCCGGTGTGCCGCGTATCGGCGGCGTCGTCCACAGCAAGTACCTCTCGCACTTCGGTCTCCCCGACGACACCGTCACGACCGACTGGTGGGATCTGCTGGGCGCCGGGGTCTTCCCCGCCATGTGCGCGCTGGCCGGGTTTCTCCTGATCATGGGCACGGCGGGCTTCATCCATCGCGCGTACGCGCGCGCGGGGACGCGGTTCGCGGACACCATGCAGGTGGGCATCGCCTTCGGTTGCCTGGCCGCGCTGCTGCTGACCGTCGTCGCCGTGGGACGCGCCGACGCCCGGGCCGCCGCCGACCAGCGCGCCCTCGCCGCCGGCCGCACCCCCGACGACTTCCACGGACTCGAATCCCACTTCGTCTGCATCCACCCCACCAGCAGGACGCCTCCGGTCTACGGCCCCCTCCCACCCGCCACCCGTCCCGTCGCGACCTTCGGCCCCCAGGGCGACCGCATCTCCCTCTGGGACCCCAGAACCGAACGCGCCCTGAGCATGCGCCTCGAAGACGCCTCCTTCGTTCCCGCGCGATTCGAACACGGGCGGGCAGGTTGTCCACAGGCCCGATAACGAAGAGCCGATCGCGGGATACTGAGGTCGCGAGGGACGACAGGGCCGGGGGACGCTCGGCCGAACGCCAAGGCTCGGGGGGCCAAGGATCGTGGAGGACAGGGTGCGGGTGGTCATCGCCGAGGACTCGGTGCTGCTCAGGGAGGGGCTGACCCGGCTGTTGACCGACCGTGGGCATGAGGTCGTGGCGGGGGTCGGGGACGGAGACGCCCTGATCAAGACCATCACGGAGCTGGACGGACAGGGCGAGCTGCCGGACGTGGTGGTCGCGGACGTACGGATGCCGCCCACGCACACGGACGAAGGGGTGCGGGCGGCCGTACAGCTGCGCAAGACACACCCCGGACTCGGGGTACTCGTCCTCTCGCAGTACGTGGAGGAGCGGTACGCCACGGAACTGCTGGCCGGGTCCAGCCGCGGGGTCGGCTATCTGCTGAAGGACCGCGTGGCGGAGGTTCGGGAGTTCGTGGACGCGGTCGTGCGGGTGGCCCAAGGGGGGACCGCCCTCGACCCGGAGGTCGTCGCCCAGCTGCTGGGCCGCAGCCGTAAGCAGGACGTCCTCGCGGGGCTCACCCCGAGAGAGCGGGAGGTCCTGGGGCTGATGGCCGAGGGGCGGACGAATTCCGCGATCGCCCGGCAGCTGGTGGTGAGCGACGGTGCCGTCGAGAAGCACGTCAGCAACATCTTCCTCAAGCTCGGGCTGTCCCAGAGCGACGGGGATCACCGGCGCGTGCTCGCGGTCCTCACCTATCTGAACTCCTGACGGCCTGACCTCGTGTCAGTCAAATGGGTGACCACTCTCGGGGCACCCACCGAACAGGCGCGAACACGGCAACCGAACACAGAACAGGGAGCGTCTTCAAAAGCAGCGCCGGGGGGCGTGTAAATCATGACAAGTCAGGGTGGCGAAGCGTCTCAAATCCATGTCCGTCATGCGAATGGCCCGGGGAGGGCGACCTTTGCGGACGTAGGGTTGATCCTGGGAAGGCTTGCGGGAAGGCCGTGCCCAGACAGCCTCAAGGGAGGTCCAGTTCAGTGACCAGCCAGGTCAGTAGCCCAGCGGAGCAGGCCGACGAAGCCGTCGTGGGAGAGCAGCGCAAACCGGCAGGGACGAAGGACGTCCGCCGGCTGGACCGGGTGATCATTCGTTTCGCGGGGGACTCGGGCGACGGTATGCAGCTCACCGGCGACCGCTTCACCTCGGAAACGGCGACGTTCGGCAACGACCTGTCGACGCTGCCGAACTTCCCGGCGGAGATCCGGGCCCCCGCCGGCACCCTGCCGGGCGTGTCCTCCTTCCAGCTGCACTTCGCCGACCACGACATCCTGACCCCGGGCGACGCCCCGAACGTGCTGGTCGCGATGAACCCGGCGGCGCTGAAGGCCAATATCGCCGACCTGCCGCGCGGCGCGGAGATCATCGTCAACACCGACGAGTTCACCAAGCGGGCGATGCAGAAGGTGGGGTACGGGACCTCGCCCCTGGAGGACGGCTCGCTCGACGGGTACAGCCTCCACCCGGTGCCGCTGACCACGCTGACCGTCGAGGCGCTGAAGGAGTTCGACCTCACCCGCAAGGAGGCCGAGCGCAGCAAGAACATGTTCGCGCTGGGCCTGCTGAGCTGGATGTACCACCGGCCGACCGAGGGCACCGAGAAGTTCCTGAAGTCGAAGTTCGCCAAGAAGCCCGACATCGCGGCCGCCAACATCGCCGCCTTCCACGCGGGCTGGAACTTCGGCGAGACGACCGAGGACTTCGCCGTCTCCTACGAGATCGCCCCGGCGACGACCGCCTTCCCGGTCGGCACCTACCGCAACATCTCCGGGAACCTCGCCCTGTCCTACGGACTGGTCGCCGCGTCTCGCCAGGCGGACCTGCCGTTGTTCCTGGGCTCGTACCCGATCACCCCGGCCTCGGACATCCTGCACGAGCTGAGCAAGCACAAGAACTTCGGCGTACGGACCTTCCAGGCCGAGGACGAGATCGCCGGCATCGGCGCGGCACTGGGCGCGGCCTTCGGCGGCTCGCTCGCGGTGACGACGACGTCCGGTCCGGGTGTGGCCCTGAAGTCGGAGACCATCGGGCTGGCCGTGTCGCTGGAGCTGCCGCTCCTGGTGATCGACATCCAGCGCGGCGGGCCCTCGACCGGCCTGCCGACCAAGACCGAGCAGGCTGACCTGCTGCAGGCGATGTTCGGCCGCAACGGCGAGGCCCCGGTGCCGATCATCGCCCCGTGCACCCCGGCCGACTGCTTCGACGCCGCGCTGGAGGCGGCGCGGATCGCGCTGACGTACCGCACGCCGGTGATGCTGCTGTCGGACGGTTACCTGGCCAATGGCTCCGAGCCCTGGCGAATCCCGGAGCTGGACGAGCTGCCGGATCTGACGGTGCAGTTCGCGCAGGGTCCGAACCACACCCTGGAGGACGGCAGCGAGGTCTTCTGGCCGTACAAGCGCGACCCGCAGACCCTCGCCCGGCCCTGGGCGATCCCGGGCACGCCCGGCCTGGAGCACCGCATCGGCGGCATCGAGAAGGAGGACGGCACGGGCAACATCTCGTACGCCCCGGCCAACCACGACTTCATGGTCCGCACCCGCCAGGCCAAGATCGACGGCATCGAGGTGCCCGACCTTGAGGTCGACGACCCGCACGAGGCGAAGACGCTGGTGCTGGGCTGGGGATCGACATACGGCCCGATCACGGCCGCGGTACGCCGTCTGCGCAACGCGGGCGAGTCGATCGCGCAGGCGCATCTACGCCATCTGAACCCGTTC
>JABFVM010000619.1 GCA_013362785.1 Streptomyces sp.
GTTGCGCACATGGTCACATCAACCCATGAGGCCTCACACCGGATCTTCAAGGAGCATCCGGATGCCCTCAGCCCTGTCTACGACTCGTTAGGTGTCCCACTGCCCACGACGTCGGACCTCAGAGAGATCACCCCTGACACCACGGAGATCCGTCCGCTGGAGCGCCGTGTGGACACGGTGCTGATGGTCGAACCGTCCGAGGGGGAGCACTACGTGCTCGCCATCGAGGGCCAGAACAAGGTGGATCCGAACAAAGTCACGAGCTGGGCCTACTACGTGGCGTTCCTTCGGGCGAAGTACCACATGCCGGTTCTCCTCGTGGTGGTCAGCAAGCACCTGCCCACCGCGAAGTGGGCGGAGGGTCCCTTCGAGTGCGGTGTGGGCCCTTGGCCGACCCAGGTCACACGGCCGTTCGTACTGGGACCCCACACCGTCCCGGAGATCACCGACGAGGCGACGGCCGCCCAGCAGCCGGGGCTGGCGGTGCTCTCGGCCATCGTGCACAGCGAGAGCAAGAAGGGCCCGGCCATCCTGACAACGGTGGCGCACGGGTGGCAGTCGTTCAGCAACGAGAAACTCGTGGAGCTGTGCGAGACCATGGAACGCGGTCTGGAGAACACTCAGGCCAGGGATGTGTGGAGAAAGGTACTCATGACGCTCATGGCTGAAAACCCGGAACGACTCACCCTGTTCGAGGAACTGCGGAGGGAGGCCGAGCTCAAGGATCGCGCCGTCATGATCCTGCGCGTGCTGGAGAAGCGTGGCATCCCCGTCCCCGAGGACACCCGCGAACGCATCAAGTCCTGCACCGACCTGGACACCCTCACCCTCTGGTTCGACCGCTCCCTGACGGCAACCACGGCCGAGGAACTGTTCGCCGGGGGATCCTGAAGACGCGGGGCGTGCACTTCGGCAAGGAGGTCCACCGCTCCCTCATGACGTGTCCCGAGTACCGCACCCACCCGCAGCCATCCTCGTCCTGACCTGGTCACCGGGCGGACCCGACCTCACCTGACGGCCACCGCCGACGCCCCCGCCGCCCGACCGGCGGATGAGAGCGACGCCGATCACCGCCAGGAGGGACGCGGCGGAGAGGGTGTAGAGGCCGCCGTTCGTGGTGCCGGTGGTGTCCTTGAGGTAGCCGAAGAGGGTGGGGGAGACGAAACCGCCCAGGTTGCCGACGGAGTTGACGACCGCCAGTCCGGGCGCGGCGATCTTCAGGTCGAGCCCGGACTGGGCCATCGGCCAGAACAGTGTCGCCGCGCACTTGCCGCCGACCGCCGCCGGCGTGACCGCGGCGAGGCCGAACCACGGGGAGCCCAGCGTGGCCAGGAAGGTGCCGAGGGCCGACAGGACCAGGGCGATGGCGAGGTAGGGGCGGCGGTCGGGGCCGCCGCCGGTGAAGTGGCTGACCGTGTCCATCGCGATCACGGCGGAGATCCAGGGGATCGCCGACAGCAGGCCGACCTGGAACGGGGACAGGCCGACTATCTCCTCCACCAGGATCGGCAGCCAGAAGGTGATGGCGTAGCCGGTGAGCGCCATCACGAAGAACACCTTGGTCAGCAGAGCGACTTGGGGATGGAAGAGGAGCCCGAGCCGCGACACCGTCGGGGCCCGGCTGCGGGCCTCCTCGTCGCGGGCGACCGCCGAACGCAGCGCGCCCTTTCCTCCGCGCTAAGCCAGCGGGCGTCCTCGACCCGGGAGACGAGGAAGAAGCCGGCAACGAAGCCGACTACGCCGTCGCCGAGCAGGAAGCGCAGGCCGTAGAACATCCACACGTTGTGGATGAAGCACATCGCCACGATCACCGCACCCCAGGTGATCATGATGCGGGTCAGCCAGACCCGGGGCATCCGGCGCAGGAACTTGCCGACGGCGCTGCGTTCGGCGTCGGGTGTCACGGTCCATGCATGTGGCTACGGGGCCGACGTGTCCCCACACATCTGCCCCGCATCCCGTACGTCCGTGGATCAGGTTCCGGTGTTGTCGGCCTCCGGGTCGACGCCCATGGTGATCGTGGCGACGACGCCCTTGGCGATGGCGTTCTTCTTGTACTTCAGCTTCAGCAGGCCACCCTCGGTCCCGTTGTCCGGGTAGATGGTGTCCTCGTCCAGCGTGGTGCGGGTGGTCGTATTGGTGGAGTACGGCTCCACCTCGGCGGACGCCAGCACGCTCTCCTCGTCGAAGAACAGCTGACCGGTGTGGCAGGTGTTGCCGCCCTCGTAACCGGCGTCCGTCCAGGTGCCGTTCACATGCACCTTGGTGTGGATGTGCACACAGCGGCCCTGGTACCAGCCCGGGAAGACCGTCCGGAAGACCACCTGGCCGTTCCTGTCCGTCCGCCACGTGCCGCGCAGATACCGCTCGTCGTCCGTCGGCTCCTCGTGGACGCCGCCGCCTCCGCCACCTGGTTCGCCCGAGGGTGTGCCGGACGGGGGCTCGCCGGTCGGCTCACCCGACGGCGGGGTACCGCCCCCGCCACCGCCGCCACTGCCCATCGCCTCATAGCCCGAGTACACGCCCAGCGCGCTGCAGTGCCAGATGTCCACCGCGGCGTTCTTGACCGGCTTGCAGGTCTCGGAGTCGATCACCTTGAGGCGCAGGGTGAGCGGGATGCCCTCCTCGTCCTCGGTCACGTCCTGGCGGAGCTTGTCCGCGTCGATGTAGTAGGGGCCCTCGGTCGTCTCGGAGGTCAGCCGGTAGCAGACCTCGCCGCTCGACGCGCTGCTCGACGCGGTGGCGCCCGTGGTGGCGGAGCCCTTCGTCTCACCCGCGAAAGCACCCGCCGCGAGCGTGCCGCCCACGCCCACCGCCGCGGCGGCTCCCGCACCGGCGACGACGACCTTGCGACGCGTGAGGTCCCGCTTGTGTTTCGGCCCTTCGGCCGTGTGGTTTCCCGTCATGTGCGGGAAGTTAGGGACCACGCCTGTCAGGAGGTTAGGTAAGAGCTGGGTGAGGGCCCTGCATGCGGCCGGTAAACGAAAGTGGCTCGGAACCTACGCCGGTTCCGAGCCAGTTTCAGATGTGCCGAGACGGTTCCAGCTGTGTCACCTATCTCGGGTCCCAAAAAAAAGGGGGCGCCTACTTCGGCTGCGGCTTCCGCACCGACAGGTGCAGCTCCTTCAGCCGCGCCTCCTCCAGCTCCGTCGGCGCGCCCATCATCAGGTCCTGGGCGTTGCCGTTGAGCGGGAAGGCGATGGTCTCGCGGATGTTGGGCTCGTCGGCGAGCAGCATGACGATGCGGTCGACGCCGGGCGCGATGCCGCCGTGCGGCGGGGCGCCGAAGCGGAAGGCGCGCAGCATGCCGGCGAACTTCTCCTCGACCGTGTCACGGTCGTACCCGGCGATCTCGAAGGCCTTGAGCATGATCTCGGGCTCGTGGTTCCGGATCGCGCCGGAGGACAGCTCGACGCCGTTGCAGACGATGTCGTACTGCCAGCCCAGGATGTCCAGCGGGTCCTGGGTCTCCAGGGCCTCAAGGCCGCCCTGCGGCATGGAGAACGGGTTGTGCGAGAAGTCGATCGTGCCGGTGTCCTCGTCCTTCTCGTACATCGGGAAGTCGACGATCCAGCAGAACCGGAAGACGCCCTCCTCGAAGTGCCCGGCACGCTTGGCGGCCTCGACGCGGACCGCGCCCATGATCTTGGAGACCTCGTCGAACTCGCCCGCGCCGAAGAACACGGCGTGACCGGCGGCCAGCGACAG
>JABFVM010000253.1 GCA_013362785.1 Streptomyces sp.
CCACGCTCGCGATCCCGGCATCCCGGCAGGCCCGGGCCACGCGGACAGCGATTTCGCCACGGTTGGCGATGAGCACCTTGCGCACGACGGCCCTCTCCTCAAACGGCAGGAATTCTGGGATGATCAAGCGGCCGGGGGGAATCCCCATCCCGAGCGTTCGCCTGAATACCTGTCCATCCTCACCGCAGGGCCTGGGCACCTTCAACAGCCACCAATTAAGCCTTCGGACCAGATCCTCAGACGGCGTACGGCTTTGTTGGCGCAGCGCCAGGCAAGTGTCAGGTAATTGTCAGAGGCCCCGGAGGAACCCGGCCGGAACCCCAGCAGAACCCTGCCGAAGTCTCGTCGAAAACGGCGTAGAAAGCGTCCCCTGGAACCGTCTTCGCGCATACGAAAGGGCGGGCTCCACCATGGAGCCCGCCCTTTTCGATTGGCCGGCGGAGATGCCCGTCACATCCCGCCGGCCCGGATGTCAGCAGTTCCCGAAGCGGAACCCCACTCCGCGCACGGTGACGATCCAGTCGCTGCCCCCCAACTTGCCGCGCAGGCTGCTCACATGCGTGTCCACGGTGCGCCGGGACCAGGAACCTCCCCAGACCTGCTGCATGATGAGCTTGCGCGAGATCACCGTCTCCGGATGGGAGGCGAGCAGGTAGAGCAGATCGAACTCCTTGCGCGTGACCTCCACGACCCGGTCGTGCAGACAGACCTCGCGCGAGGCTGCGTCGATACGCAGCGGCCCGTGCGAGATGACCTGCTCGGTCTGCACCTGCGGACGCGACCGGCGCATGACGGCGTCCATACGGGCCATCAACTCCCGGAAGCCGTACGGCTTGACGAGGTAGTCGTCCGCGCCGGCCTGAAGACCCAGGACGCGGTCCAGCTCCGTACCCCACCCGGTGACGGCGATGAGCGGCACGTCGCTCAGGGAGCGGATCGAGCGGCACACCTCCAGGCCGTCCAGGTCGGGCAGTTCGAGATCCAGCAGGACGATGTCCGAGACCTGGTAGGCCTGCAGAGCGGCGTTCCCCGTGCCGACCCCCTCGACATGGTGTCCGTGCCGTCGCAGTCCGGCAGCCAGTGCCTCCATGTCACCGACGTTGTTCTCGACCACCAGGACCCGCCAGTTGGCGGACGACCTGCGTATGTGCTGTGGGGTGGGATTTCGGTACTCCAGAGTGCTGCTCGTTGCGCGTTGGCTCACTGCTCTCCCCCTGAACATGTAGTTACCGCTTCGAGCGCTTCGGCTTGTCGAGCCTAAAAACCTACCTCTCGGTTTGTCAAAAAAAGACTCGGTAAACTCACCGCCTGTGACAACTGATGCCGTGTTTGCCAGAGTTGGGCCGACATGAAGGATCAATTCCGCTCCATGGAGTGATCGGGAACAGAATTCGCGATCTTGTAAGTGGGTAAATTTCGACCGTGAACCAAGTGCAAACGACCACTGACGGCCACTGCGGTTTGTTCTGAGCGTCAACAGCTGGCCATACTCGCGAGTAGATCGAGGATCAAGCAGCATCAGCGGTCTGCTTTGCTCGATGCGTTGCGCATCCCAGGCCACGGTGGTAGACCGTCCAGGATGTTCTCGGTCGACTGATTCCCCGCTTCCACTTTCCCCGCCGCCCTGGTCATGAGGTGGGAAAGTGTGATCTTCTGGGCAGTATTGACGGAGTGTCGACAAGAACGAGGGCGACCGGCGGGACCGGCGCTCCCCCCGCAGGGGCACCCGGGACCAACAAACAAACCTTCAAGTCCGTTTCCTGGACCGTGGGATGAAAGGATTCACGCAGGTGGGACTACAACAGGAGAGGGCGATCCGCACCCGCCGGCTGATGTTGAAGTCGGCGGCGGAGGTCTTCGACCGCGAGGACTATGCCTCGGCCAGGCTCTCCGACATCAGCGCGCGCGCCAACATGAGCACGGGCGCGCTGCACTTCCACTTCGCGAACAAGGAGGACCTGGCACAGGCGGTCGTCGGTGAGGCGCGCGGCACCCTGTGGCGAGCCTCGCGCCTCGCGTACGAGAGGAACTCCGAGCCGCTTCAGGCCCTGACCGACATCTCGCACACCCTGGGCCAGCTGCTGTCCTGGGACGTCGTGTCGCGGGCCGGGCTGCGACTGGACAACGACCGGTCCCGCAAGGGCCGGGAGCAGTTCATCCATGCCTGGCACGCCTGCGTCCAGCGGCTGCTGGACCACGCACGGCAGGGCGGCGGCCTCGCGGCGCAGGTCCATCTGCAGGCACTGACCTGCGCCATCGTCGCCGCGACGACCGGCATCGGCGTACTGATAAAGGGGGGTGAGGGAGACCGGACCCGGCTCGCCTTCACCGGATTCTGGCAGGGCTTCCTGCCGGGGCTCGCCGCGCCCGACCTGCTCGGCGCACTGAACCCCGGCGGCACGAGGGACGTGGTCGACCACGCGGTGGCCGCGTCCCGCTATCTGCCCTGCGATCCGGAGGAGACGCTCGCCGCGGAGGCGGCGACATCGGGGGTGCTGTGATCGGGGGTGCTGTGATCGGGGCCCGGGGCCAGGGCCTAGGAGACCGGCCTCGGGTTCCGGTACCACTCGGCGTACCGGGCGAAGCGCTCGGCGAACACCGGTCCGGGGTCGTGGCCGAGGTCGGCCCAGACCCGGTCGTCGGTGAACCAGTGGTCCGGCGTCAGCAGTTCGAGGTGATGCCGGGCGAGCGGGTGGTCGCGGAGCCGGGCATGGGCGGTTTCAGGCGGAATGGCGGGAACCGACTCCGGAAAGAGACCGTACGTTTCGGCGACCGCCGTCAGCAGTTCATCTCCCGGCACCGGATCCGGGTGGCCGACGAAATGGACACGGCCCTCGGGGACCGCCGGTGCCAGCGCGGCCGAAAGCAGTACGTGGCCGAGAGTCCCGGCGTCGATCATCGACTGGCGGCCGAGCGGCCCCCGCGGCCGGGCCCCGAGCGCGCGCAGCAGCGTCAGGACGCCGGGCACCACCCAGCGGTCCCCCGCCCCGTAGACCAGATGCGGGCGCAGCACCGTGCCGCCCGTCGCGAGGACATGGCGCTCGGCCGCCGCCCTGGTCCGGCTGGTGTCCGACACGGGCGCGATCGGCACCTGCCCGGGCCGCACCTCGCGGAACGGGCCCCGGCCGTGGACCGCCGCCGTACTCAGGTACACGAACTGCTCGACCCCGGCCCGCCGTGCCTCCTCGACCAGGGCGAGCGTGCCCAGGTCGTTGACCCGGCGCAGTAGTCCGGGGTCGCCGCCGACCTGGGACGCGCAGTGCACCACGGCGTCGACGTCGTCGCAGACGCCGCGCAGCGAGTCGGGATCGGTGAGGTCGCCCCGTATGTACTCGACCGGGACGTGGTCGACCGGGACGCCGTCGACCGGGGCCTCCTGAGCCGCTGCCGTCTGAAACGGTGTGCGGACCAGCAGGCGCAGCCGGACGCCCCCCGCTGTGCGGGCCGCGGCGACCACATGTCCGCCGACGAAACCGCCGGAACCCGTCACCAGGACGCGCCGGCTCACCCCTTGTCCCGTACGGCGCCGCCGAGCGTCGCGGTGAAGACGGGTTCCTCCTGCTGCAGACCCTGCACCCGCAGCACGGCGCCCTGGTTCGCGTCGGTGTCGTGCCGGGCCAGAATCCAGCAGGGTTCGGCGAGTTCGCAGTACTTGTGGAAGGCGACCCGCATCGACGCGGCGTGGAAGTCGTGCCCGGGAGTGAGGACGGTGGCGGCCTGCCGGGCCGCTTCGAGGAGCACCATGCCGGGGACGTGGTCGTTGGGGCGGGCGAAGAGGGTGGGGTGCGCGGTGTTCAGGCGGAGCCGCCAGCCGGGGCGGTGCTTGGAGAGGGCGAGGACGACGTCGTCGTGGCCGGCGCGGCCGGTCTCGTGCGGGGCGATGGCGGGCAGCAGCGGCACCGGGCGGCCCACGGCGGTCAGCCGCTCGGCGCGCAGCCTGTTGTAGACGCGGGCGGAGGTGCAGAAGAGGATGCCCATGCTGGTGGCGAGGAGCCGGCCCAGCCGCTGGAAGCGGAGGTCGACCCGCATGCCGACGAGGCGCCCGGCGCGCAGCTGGACGTCCGAGCACTCGACCACGACGTCGATCGCGCCCGAGGCCTGGTGCACGGTGAAGTCCGGGGTCTCGATCCGGTAGCCGAGTTCCCGCATCACGAACTGGTCGCCGATCGGGACGCCGAACTCCGCGTGGGCCAGCATCATCGTGGCCTGCCGGGTGGTCTCGGCGACGATCAGCGGGTCCTGGCGGCCGTCGGGGCGCGGGGCGAAGAAGCGGTGTGCGGCGGGCCAGTTCACCGAGACGAGATAGCGGTGCTCGGCGAGGCGCAGCCAGTCCAGGGGGAAGCGGTCCTCGGGGTCGGGGCGGTGGCAGAGCTCGCCGGTGGCCAGGCCGTCGGGTGTCAGAACCGGGGAGTCGGTCCGGTATGCGGGCCGTACGGCGGAGTTTTCGGTGGGGATCGTCGCGGGCTGTCCGGCGAGCAGGGCGGTGTGGCGGGCCTGGACGGCCTCTGTGGCGGTGTCGGATCGTTCCTGCACCGGATCCAGAGAGGTATAAGACTCAACAAGTCGGTTGACTACGGATATCGCGCCATCAGACATGGATTGCCCCCTGTGTCGACAGATGAGGGGATCGCTCCCCCCTCGACAAAAGACTGACAGTCCGGTTCTCTTTGCGCGGGGACCTGACCAAGCTCTGACAAAGAAACAGGCACTGAGGCATGGCACGTCAAGCACGAGCAATCCAGACCCGTAAGTCGATCCTGCTGGCGGCCGCCGAGGTGTTCGACGAGCGTGGCTACAGCACGGCGACCATCACGGAGATCATCGCCCGCGCGGGGGTCACCAAGGGCGCGCTCTACTTCCACTTCACCTCCAAGGAGGATCTGGCCCTCGGGGTGATAGCGGCCCAGCTGGAGCTGGGCCCGTTGCCTCCGCAGCGGACGAAGCTGCAGGAACTCGTCGACCAGGGGCTGCTGTTCGCGCACCAGCTGCAGTACGACCCGCTGACGCGGGCCAGCGTCGGTCTCGCCATGGACCAGTGGAGCGAGAGCGCCGAGGGCGGCAACCCCTTTCACGGCAGGCCGTTCCAGTCGTGGGCGGACCGGCTGACCGAGCTGCTGGTCGAGGCGCGGGAGCGCGGGGAGCTGCTGCCGCACGTGGATCCGGCGGAGACGGCGGAGCTGCTCTCGGGGTCGTTCACCGGTATCCAGTGGACGTCCCAGGTGCTGTGCCAGCGCAAGGACCTGACGCGCCGGGTGATCGCCATGTTCCGTCACCTCCTGCCGAGCGTCGCGATGCCGCAGCTGCTCCCGACGCTGGAGCTGACCCCCGACCGGGCGGTGTCCCTCCTCGCGTCGCGCGAAGCCGCCCTGGACGCGGAGGGCACGCCGGGCGACGAGGAGTACGACGCCGCCGCCGAGCGGGACGCCGCCCCGGAGGGGGAGGGCAGCGCCGCCTGACCGGCGTTCCGGGCGCCGGGCCGGCCCGGAACGGAACGGCACCCGGGACGGCCGGCCCCCTCAGCCGGCCGTCCCGCCGGGCCCCGCACGGCCCGGCGGTGGGGCGGTCCGGCCGGTGTCCTCCAGGCGGTAGCCGATGCCGCGGACCGTGGTGATCCAGCCCTCGCCCAGCTTGGCGCGCAGGGCGCTGACATGGGTGTCCACGGTCCGGGTGGAGATGACCCACTCGTCCGCCCAGACCCCGGCGATCAGGTCCCGGCGGGAGACCACCGTCTCCGGTGCCGAGGCCAGCAGCAGGAGGATGTCGAACTCCTTGCGGGTCAGCTCCAGCGGCTGTTCCCCGAGCCACGTCTCCCGCGTGCCGGGGTCCAGCCGCAGGGCCCCGCAGGACACTCCGGCCGGACCCCCGCCCGTGGCGACGCGCCGTGCCACCGCGTCCATCCGGGCGATCAGCTCCCGGAACCCGTACGGCTTCACCAGACAGTCGTCCGCACCCGACCGCAGACTGAGCACCCGGTCCAGCTCGGAGTCCTTGCTGGTGAAGGTGATCAGCGGGGTGTTGCCGCGGGCCCGGATCTCGGCGCACACCTGCAGACCGTCGAGGTCCGGCAACTCCAGGTCGAGCAGGACGACTTCGGCCTGCTCCCACTTCTGGAGGCCGGCCCGTCCGGTACGGGCCCGCCGGACCTGATGGCCGTTGCGCACCAGGCGGCAGACCAACGGCTCGGCGGTCCCGTCATCCGGGTCGATCACAAGTACGCGCATCTGCACTCCACGCCGGGCCGCGCCCCGTAGCAGCTGTCCTGGGCGCCGCGCGCCCGGGGCCGACGGCCCGGTTCGTCACTCGCCTGCCGACCGGGTGTGCACCACCCGGTAGGTGTTGGAGTCCCGCCAGATGGCCAGGGCGTCCACCGTGGCGTCGATCTTCCGGCGCTCCGCCGAGCGCTCCTCGGCCGCCTGCTCGCGGAAGGCGTCGTAGGCCTCCTTGCTGTCCCACTGCGCGTAGACGACGACCCACTTGCCCTCGATGCCACGGCCGCGCAGACCGCGCAGCACCGTGTGGCTGCGGTAACCCGGGACCTTCTGGAGCCAGTCCTGGGACGCGCCGAGCGTCTCGACCAGGTCGTCCTGGTGCTTCTCGGTGACGCCGTACAGGTCGATGACCGTGTAGTCCTCGCGCTCCGGCCCGATCTCGGTCGGTCCCGCACCCGGCTTCGTCTGGGTGAAGACCGCCTCGTTCTGCAGGAGCCGGATCGCCGTGGTGATCTCACCGAACAGCGGCAGCGTGCGGTGCTTGAACTCCTCGCCGGCGTAACGGGCCTCCAGGTCCTCGGTGGAGCGCCACTGGATGAAGTTGGCGGTGCCGAACTTGGTCTGTCCGCTGTGCACGGTGCTGGAGATCCAGCCGTCGTAGGCCGCGGCATCGACGATCTCGCGCATCGCGGCGAGCAGGCTGTCCTGCCTCTCGGCGGAGTCGGTCGAGAACAGGTTGAGGACGGTCAGGTTCTTACCATCGGCTGCGATCTTCGGCATTCTCTCTTCTCTTCCGGTAGATCGGTTGATGAAAGAAGCAGAACTCGAAATTCTGGGTCTTTGCGTCTTGCTTCCCGACCAGCATGACAAGGCATCAAGTCCGGTTGAAGAGCGCTCTGTTCAGGTCTGCGCGCGGATTGTCAGGTCTTTTCCCGCAGGGTCAGATCTTCGGTAGGTACGTCAGGTCTTGGACAAGTGCTCTTGGGCGCCCATTGGCCCGCACGCGATGCTCGGGTAATGAATTCCGTCACGGCAACCGCCGAAATCAGCACTCTGCTGGACCGATATCTCATCGGTCTCGACGAGGAGAAACTCGACGACGCGTGGGCGCGCGCGCTGTTCAGTGACGACGCCCGCGTGGAGTTCCCGATGGCCCGGCACGAGGGCGTCGAGGGGCTCGCCGACTGGCACCGGCAGGCACTCGACGCGTTCGCGCGCACCCAGCATCTCAACTCCCCGGCGGTCGTGGACCTCTCCGGCGACGAGCGGGCGGTGCTGCGCGCCAACCTGGTCTCCACCCACGTACACCACCCGGACACGCCCGGCGACCCGCTGTTCGTCGCCGGCACCCTCGTGCACGGCGCGGCCCTGCGCACCGAGCGGGGCTGGCGGCTGACGGAGCTGTCGTTCCGGCTGGTGTGGTCGACGGGTACGCCGCCCCGGCCGAAGGGCGAGCGATGACCGTCCTGGCGGCCGGGATCCAGGAGGAGCAGATCGCGACGATGCTGCTCGGCATCGGGGTGATCCTGCTGGTCGGCGCCGCGCTCGGGGCGCTCGCCCGGAGGCTGGGCCAGCCCAAGGTGATCGGCGAGATCACCGCCGGCATCGTGCTCGGCCCGAGCCTGCTGGGCCTGCTCCCGGGCGATCTGACGGAACGCCTGTTCCCGGCCGACGTACGGCCGTTGCTGTCGGCGGTCTCGCAGGTCGGCCTGGTGCTGTTCATGTTCGTGGTGGGCTGGGAGTTCGAGCGGCGGCTGATACGGCCGTACGCACGACTGGCGGCCGGTGTCTCGCTGTCGTCCATCGTGCTCGCCTTCGCGCTGGGCGTCGCCGCGGCGGTCGTGCTGTATCCGCACCACGACACGGTGGCCGGGCACCACATCTCGTTCACCGCGTTCGCCACCTTCATGGGCACCGCGATGTCGGTGACGGCGTTCCCGGTGCTGGCGCGGATCCTGACCGAGAACCGGCTGATGGACACCCGGATCGGCGCCCTGTCGCTGGCCAGCGCCGCGATCGACGACGTGCTGGCCTGGTGTCTGCTGGCGTATGTGTCGGCGCTGGTCAGCTCGGACGGCGACTATGCGGGCCTGGCCCGGATCGGGGCGCTCAGCGTCGGCTATGTCGCGCTGATGTTCCTGGTGGTGCGGCCGCTGGTGGCCCGGCTGGTGTGGCGGTGGGCCGCGATGGAGCGCTGGAGCGTGCTGCTCGCGGTGCTGTGCGCCGGGGTGTTCGCCTCGTCGTGGCTGACCTCGTGGATCGGCATCCACCAGATCTTCGGCGCGTTCCTGTTCGGCTTCATCATGCCGCGCGAGCCCAGGCGGGTGCTCGCGGCGAACCTGCGCCGGCCGCTGGACGACGTCAGCGTCGTACTGCTGCCGGTGTTCTTCATCGTCACCGGTCTCGGTGTCGACCTCGGCGCCCTGACCGGGACCGACGTCCTGGCGCTGGCCCTGGTCATCACCGTGGCCTGCGCGGGCAAGCTGCTGGGCGCGATCGTCCCGGCCCGGCTGTCCGGCCTGTCCTGGCGCGAGTCCAAGGACCTGGGCGTGCTGATGAACACCCGCGGTCTGACCGAACTCATCATCCTCAACGCCGCCGTGAGCCTCGGAGTGCTCGACGGACGGATGTTCACCATGCTGGTGATCATGGCCCTCGTGACGACGGCGATGGCGGCCCCGCTGCTGTCCCGGCGCGAGCACCTCACGGCAGGCGTGCCCGACAAGGTTCGTACACCCGTCGCGGACGCGACCGCGCCGCGCACCTGACGAAGGGGCTCAAGTGATACCCGTCCAGCCGTTGTCCCAGCACGGCCGGCACCTGCCGCAACAGCCGGTCGACGGCCGCGCGTTGCGCACCGTGTGCGGCAACTTCGCCACCGGCGTCACCGTGATCACCACCGGCGGCCCACAGGACGGCGCCGCCACCACGGTGAACTCCTTCACGTCCGTCTCACTGGACCCGCCGCTGGTGCTGTTCTGTCTGCACCGGCAGTCCCGGCTGCGCCCGGTGCTGCAGCGGTCCCGCGGCTTCGTGGTGAACTTCCTGACGCGCAGTCAGGAAGGGCTCGCCTGGAAGTTCGCGGGCCGCGAGTCGGCCCAGCTGACGGAGGTCCCGCACCACCGCTCCACGACCGGACTGCCGGTCCTCACCGAGGCGCTGGCGTTCCTGGAGTGCCGTCTCGCCGAGGAGTACGACGGCGGCGACCACGCCATCCTGGTCGGCGAGGTCACCGCGCTCGGCACCTCCACCGAGGAGACCGACCCGCTGGTGTTCTACAAGGGCGCGATGCGCGTCCTGGACACCGACGTCCCCACGCCCAGCCGCCGTTAGGGGCGCGTCAGCGCAGCGCCGAGGCCTGTTCGTCCGCCGTGTCGAACTCCTGCCTGGCCCGCTCGACCTTCCGCAGGTTCTCCGCGGACCACTCGGCGAGGTGGGCGAAGATCGGCGCCAGGCTGCGGCCGAGTTCGCTGATCTCGTACTCGACCCGGGGCGGCACCTCGGGGTGGTACGTGCGCACCACCAGGCCGTCGCGCTCCATCTGGCGCAGCCGCTGGGTGAGCACCTTCGGTGTGATGGTGCGGATGTTGCGCTGGAGCTCGACGAACCGCTGCCTGCCGAACTCGTGCAGCGTCCACAGGATCGGTGTCGTCCAGCGACTGAAGACGATGTCGACCACCGGGGAGACCGGACACGCCAGCTCCGAGTCGACCTTTCCGCCCTGCTTGGTGGCACTGCCCATGGCGCCGGTGCTGCCCATTCGGACCCTCCCAGGAAGTCACTTTCCTCTAGGTACCTACTTTACCCAGGATGCTAGCTTCCCGGAAGACGGTGAGTGGCCCGCCGCTCCCGGTCCCGCGCCATGTCTTTCCATGTCTCCTTCCGTCCCCTCCATCCCTCCATTAGGAGCGACATGTCGACCCAAGAGTCGCTGCGAGTTCCCCGCCACGCCCACGAATCGGCCCCGCCGCACCGCCCGGGACTCATCCTGGCGTTCCTCTGCCTGGCCGGGTTCATGACCTTCCTCGATGTGTCGATCGTCAATGTGGCGCTGCCGACCATCGAGGACGAACTCAACATCTCCCAGACGTCGTTGCAGTACATCGTGACGACCTACGGCATGCTGCTCGGCGGCTTCCTGCTGCTGACCGGCCGGCTGGCCGACGCCTTCGGCCGCCGCCGGATGCTGCAGACCGGCCTGATCCTGTTCGCCCTGTCCTCCCTGCTCGCCGGGTTCGGGCAGAGCGCGGCGATGCTGATCGTGGCGCGCGGCGCCCAGGGTCTGGGTGCCGCGTTCATCGCGACGGCCGCGCTGTCCCTGCTCGCCAACAACTTCGAGGAGGGCGCCGAGCGCAACAAGGCGCTGGGTGCCTGGGGCGCGCTGAGCGGTATCGCCGCCGTCGCCGGTGTCACCCTCGGCGGTCTGCTCACCGACGGCCCCGGCTGGCGCTGGATCTTCTTCATCAACGTGCCGATCGGCCTGGTCTGCGCGCTGATCGCGCCCCGCATCGTCGGTGAGAGCCGTGCCGCGGAGCGCAGCAGCTCCTTCGACATCGCCGGTGCCGTGACCCTGACCGCCGGTCTCGTGCTGCTGATCTTCAGCCTCGGCCAGACCGTCAGCGACGCCGACATCCCGGTGGGCCGTGTCTACGGCGGCTTCGCCCTCTCCGCGGTCCTGCTCATCGCGTTCGTGGTGATCGAGCGCCGCGCCCAGGCACCGCTGATCCCGCTCGGCGTCTTCAAGCGCAAGTCGCTGCGCGCCTCCAACATCGTCGCCCTCCTGCTGCTCGGCACCTGCGTCACGCTGTTCTTCTTCGCCAGCCTGTTCATGCAGCAGGTCCTCGACTGGTCGGCCCTGAAGACCGGTCTGGCCTACGTCCCGCTCGCCGTGATCGTCGCGGTCGGCGCGGGTGTCGCCTCCCAGCTGGTGACCAAGATCGCCGCGAAGCCGGTGCTGATGGTCGGCCTGACCCTGACCAGCGTCGGCATGTTCCTGCTGTGGCGGGCCCCGTCCGACGCCTCCTACGCCGTGGACCTGCTGCCCGCGTTCCTGACCTCCGGCCTCGGCCTCGGAATGTCGTTCGTGCCGGTGCAGGTCGCCGCGTTCACCGGCACCGAGGAGGACGAGTCCGGTCTGTCGGCCGGTCTCATCAACACCGCGCAGGAGGTCGGCGGCGCCCTCGGTCTCGCCGTGGCCGCCACCTACGCCTTCCGCCAGGTCGATGAGCTGACCAAGTGGGCGGACGGGGTGCCCGCGCGGGTGACCGAGGCGCGCACCGAGGTCTTCCACGACGCGTTCCTCGCGGGCGCCTGCTTCGCCGTGGCCGGGCTGCTGCTGACGCTGATCCTGCTGCCCTTCACCAAGGCGTCGGACCAGCCGGCCACCGCTCCCGCCAACGCCTGAGACCGGAAACCGGAAACCGATCGCACACCGGATCGACAACCAGATCGGAAACCCCTTCATGCCGACGTCACCGCGAATGTCCCCCGCGGCAGAGGACTTCCTCGCCGAGAACCAGCTGTGCACCTTCACCACGCTCCGCCCCGACGGCTCGCCCCATGTGACGCCCGTGCGATTCACCTGGGACGGTGAGGCGGGACTGGCCCGGGTGATGACCGCGGTGACCCGACGCAAGGCCAGGAACGTGCTGGCCACCCCCGGCGGCCGGGCCTCCCTCTGCCAGACGGTGGGCCCCCGCTGGCTCACCCTGGAGGGCACCGCCACCGTCCATGACGACCCGATCCGGGTCCAGGAGGGCGCACGGCGGTACGCCAAGCGGTACTGGTCGCCGCCGCCGGAGCCGCCGGGCCTGATCGTGATCGAGATCGAGATCGACAAGGTGATGGGCCTGATCTGAGCCGGGCCCGCGGCCGACCGAGGGTGCCGGAAGTTCTTCCGGCACCCTCGGTCATTTCCACCGCCTGACCGAACTGCAGAACCTCTGACGAAACTTGTCAGAGACCTGTACTTGCGGCAGTTCAGCTTCTCGCACTCCCCCGGAATACTGGAGAAAAATCCACTGGGAGAGGAAACATGAACCGTTTTCATGCCGACGTGATTGTCGCCGGGGCCGGCCCTTCCGGACTGATGCTCGCCGGCGAACTCCGCCTGGCCGGGCTTTCGGTGGTGGTGCTCGACCGTCTCGCCGAACCCATGCAGCAGTCCCGGGCGCTCGGATTCTCCGCCCGCACGATCGAGGAGTTCGGGCAGCGCGGACTTCTCGATGAATTCGGTGAACTGGAGACGATACCCTTCGGGCATTTCGGCGGACTGCCCATCGACTATCAAATCATCGAGGGCGGCAATTTCGGCGTCCGGGGTGTTCCGCAGTCGCGCACCGAGGCAATTCTGCACCGGTGGGCGACCGGTCTCGGCGCCGAGATCCGCCGCGGGCACGAGGTCGTCGGCATGACCCAGGACGACGAGGGCGTCACCGTGGAGGTCGCGGGCTCCGACGGCGTCGAGACGCTGCACGCCGCCTACCTCGTCGGCTGTGACGGCGCCCGCTCCACCGTGCGCCGGCTGGCCGGCATCGACTTCCCCGGCACCAGCGCCACCATCGAGATGCTGATGGCCGACGTCGCCACCAACGAGCTGCGCATCCGCCCGACCGGCGAGGTCGGCGAGTCCGGCATGGTCGTGGTGCTCCCGCTCGGCCCGCGGGCCACCCGCGTCGTCGTCTTCGAGCGCGGCGCCGGTGTCCGCCCGACCCAGGAGCCGCCCACCTTCCCCGAGGTCGCCGCCGCCTTCCAGCGCGTCACCGGCGAGGACATCACCGGCCACCAGCCGCTGTGGACCAGCTACTTCACCGACGCCAGCCGGCAGGCCGCCGAGTACCGCAGGGGCCGGGTCTTCCTCGCGGGCGACGCCGCCCACATCCATCTGCCCATCGGCGCCCAGGGCATCAGCGCCGGCGTCGGCGACGTGGTGAACCTCGGCTGGAAGCTGGCCGCGGAGCTCAAGGGCCACGCCCCCGAGGGGCTGCTGGACACCTACCAGAGCGAGCGCCACCCGGTCGGCGGCCGCATCGTCGCCAACACCCTGGTGCAGCGCTCCCTCTACCTCGGCGGCCCCGAGATGCAGCCGCTGCGTGAGCTCTTCGGCGAGCTGGTCGGCATCGAGGCGGTCCGCCGTCATCTGGTCGGCCTGGTCACCGGCCTGGACATCACCTACGACATGGGCGAGGGCGATCACCCGCTGCTCGGCCGCCGACTGCCCGACCAGGAGCTGCTCGTCGGCGACGAGAAGACCAGCACGTACGCGCTGCTCACCCGGGGCCGTCCGCTGCTGCTGAACCTGCGCGGCGGCGAGGCCCTCACCGCGGCCGCCGCCGGCTGGGCCGACCGTGTGGACGTCGTCGCCGCGTCGCGGCCCGACCCCGCCGCGCCGGCCGCGGATCTGCTGGTGCGGCCGGACGGATACGTCGCGTGGGTCGGCATGGGTGACTCCGCCGGATTGGCCGAGGCTCTGCAGCGCTGGTTCGGGCCTGCGGCCGGCTGAGCGCTCCGCGTGAGTGCCGCGATGGGCCGTCCAGCGTCTGCGGGTTCATCGTGGCTGGTCGCGCAGTTCCCCGCGCCCCTTTGGGGCGCTGCCGCACCGTCACCGTTCGTGAGAAGAGGAGTTCCGAGTTGACCGGCAAGGCCGAGAAAGAGATGCCCGCCAGGGCCGACGCAGTGAAGACGGCGCCGAAGGCGGGCGAGTGGACCGAGTGTGACGTCATCATCCTGGGTGCCGGGATCGGCGGTTCGATCACGGGCGCGATCCTGGCCCGGCAGGGCGCGAAGGTGGTGCTCGTCGACGCCGGCCAGCACCCGCGGTTCGCGGTCGGTGAGTCGCAGAACCCGCAGCTCGTGGAGTGGCTGCACATCCTCGCCGTGCGCTACGACGTCCCCGAGATCAAGCACCTCCTCGACATCAAGGCGGTGACCAAGTACATCGGGGCCCACCACGGCAGGAAGCAGAGCTTCGGCTTCGTACGGCATGTCCCGGACCGGGAGCCGGACCCGCGCGAGGCGACGATGTTCGTCATCCCGAAGATGCTCACCGAGGCGTCGCACATGTTCCGCCAGGACACCGACACCTACTACTTCAACGTCGCCGCCAAGTACGGCTGCACCCTGCGCCAGAACTGGCGCGCCACCGACCTGGACTTCGACGACGAGGGCGTGACGGTCACCGGCCAGAGCGGCGAGGTGTTCCGCGCGAAGTACCTCATCGACGCCAGCGGCTTCCGCTCCCCGCTCGCCCAGAAGTTCGACCTGCGGGAGAAGCCCTCGCGGCTCAAGCACCACGCGCGCTCGCTGTTCACGCACTACGTCGGCATCAAGCCGTACGACGACGTGTGCAACTACCCCGAGGCGCTGCGGCCCCCGGCCGAGTCCCCGTTCCACGGCGGCACCCTGCACCATCTGATCGAGCGCGGCTGGTTCTGGATCATCCCGTTCGACAACCACGAGGACTCCCGCAACCCGATGTGCAGCGTGGGCCTCACCTTCGACGAGCGGCTGTACCCGCAGCCCAAGGACATGACGCCGGACGAGGAGTTCAACCACTACCTCGACATGTACCCGGCCGTGAAGCGCCAGTTCGAGGGCGCGAGCCGGGTACGCGAGTGGATCTCGACGCCGGACCGGATCCAGTACTCGTCCAAGCAGACCGTCGGCGACCGCTGGTGCCTGATGTCGCACGCCGCCGGCTTCGTCGACCCGCTGTACTCGCGCGGTCTGTCCAACACCTTCGAGGTCGTGGACGCCCTGTGCTACCGCGTCCTGGAGGCGCTGCGCGACGACGACTTCTCGGCCGAGCGGTTCGAGTACGTCGAGCGGCTGGAGCAGGGACTGCTCCAGTACAACGACATGATCGTCAACAGCTCGTACATCTCCTTCTCCCACTTCCGGCTCTGGAACGCGGTGTTCCGGGTCTGGGCCTGCTTCACCACGCCGGCCACCATGCGGCAGATCCAGGCCCGCCAGGAGTTCATGCTGGACGGCGACGACCGGCACTTCCGGGAGATGGAGAACTCCCCCTACCCGGGCCTGTGGTGGCCGGACAGCCACGCCTTCAAGCACCTGCTCGACGTCACCACCGAGACCTGTGAGCGCTACGAGGCCGGTGAGATCGACGGCGACAAGGCGGCCGACATCGTCTTCCAGGCCATCAACGACTGCGAGTCGGTGAACACGCCGTTCGGCTGGAAGGACGGCGAGGACCACCGCTTCTACCGGGCCACCACCCCCACGATGATCAAGTTCATGTGGTGGGCGAGCACCAACGGCCCCAAGGAGATGCGCGACCTCGGCCGCTCGATGCTCAAGGGCGTCGCCAAGTCCGCCGTACGCGGCAAGAAGGTCTCCTGACAGGAGGTCTCCT
>JABFVM010000569.1 GCA_013362785.1 Streptomyces sp.
GCCGACATGCCGGCGATCCACATGGACACCCGACTGGCGTCCGCGGAACCCCTGTTGGAGATCCTGCGCACCGTCGACGCCCAGACCTCCAACGCCCAGACCTCCGACGCCCAGACCCCCGACACTCAGACCCCCGACGCCCAGACCTCCGACGCCCAGACCCCCGACACTCAGACCCCCGACGCCCAGACCCCCGACACGCTCACCCTCGTCACGCTCACCCCCGAGGCCGACGGCGTCCGGCGGACCCTCCTGGCCTGGGACCGCCGTATGGACGCGGGCAGCGAGGCCGCGGCGCTGTACGCGGCGGTGCGCGGAGCGGTAGTACGGCGAATCGCGGCGCATCCCGCCTTCGCCGAACTGTCCTCCCCGCCCGCCTACCCGGAGGTCCTCCTCCCCTGGCTGGCCCTGCTCCCCCGGGTCGGCTTCGCCCTCGAACACCTGCTGCGCGCCGAGGAGTTGTACGGCGTCGACCGCACCGAGGCCGTCCGTGCGGCGGTGGAGGAGGTGGCCGCCGAGCCGCCCACCGGCACCTGGGGCGACAGCCATCGCCTGGCACCCTGGCGGGCTCTGGGCGCCGACCCGTCGTACGACGCACCCGGCCTCTCCGGCGACCACGACTGCGTACTGTGCACGTCGGCCGTCCCCGGCCTGACCGACCTGAGCGCGCGCGGCCCGGCCGCCCGCTACGTCTGGGACCTGGCCGACCGCGAGGCAAGCCTGTGGGTGGTCCCGCTGGGCGCCTCCGGCATCCCCGGTTCGGACCACCACCGCGACCAACTCCCCCTCTGGCTAAGGGGAGACCTGGCCCCGGTAGTCACCGATTTCACCAAGCTGGAGAAGGAATCCGATGTCTGAGCTGCCCGAGGCCGTACGTGCCGCTGCCCATGAAGCCGTTCACGTTCATCTTCACGAGCAGGCCGTCGACGGCTTCGGAACGGTCCGTGTCCGGCCCCTCGACCCGCAGGCCGACGCCGAGGTCGTCCACGGCTGGGTCGGTCAGGAACGGGCGACGTTCTGGGGCATGAACGGCCTGACCAGGGACCAGGTGGCCGAGATCTACGCCCACATGGCCACGCTCGACAGCCATCACGCGTTCCTGGTCCTGCTGGACGCCGATCCGGTGGCGCTCCTCCAGACGTACGAGCCGGGGGCCGACCGGGTCGGCGAGTGCTACGACGTCCGTCCCGGGGACATCGGCGTCCACCTGCTGATCGCCCCCGCCGGTCCCGAGGGCGGGCAACCGGGCTGGACCTCGGCGCTGCTGACCGTCGTGGCGTCGTACGTCTTCCGGACCCTGGACCGCCGACGGGTGGTCGTCGACCCGGACGTGCGGAACGAGAAGGCCATAGCCCGCTTCCTCAAGCAGGGCTTCACGGCCGGACCGGTGGTCGTGCTGCCGGAGGTCGATCTGCCGGACGTGTACATCCCGGAGAAGAAGGCCCAACTCGCCTTCCTGAACCGGGGGTAGCCTTCCCGACGTGACCCCTGAAGACCTCGTCGCGCACTACTCCCTGGAGCCGATCCCGCGCGAGGGCGGCCTCTACCGGCAGACCTGGGCGGGCCCCGAGCGCCCCGACGGGCGGCCGCAGGGCACAGCGATAGTCGTCCTGTTGACGGCGGACGACTATTCCGCCCTGCACCGCCTCCCGTCCGACGAGGTCTGGCACTTCTACCTGGGCGACCCCCTGCAGATGCTGCTCCTCGCCCCGGACGGCACGTCCCGCACCGCCGTGCTCGGCCCCGACGTGGCGTGCGGCCAGCACATCCAGCTCACCGTCCCGGCCGGGACGTGGATGGGGGCGAGGGTGGCGACAGACGGCTCATGGACGTTCTTCGGCTGCACGATGGCACCGGGTTTCACCTACGAGGGCTACGAGCACGGCGACCTCGCCGACCTGACCGCACGCTATCCCTCCGAGGCCGCCCGCATCGAGGCACTGTGCCGCCCATGAACGGACTCCTGGACGGACAGGTCGCCCTGGTCACGGGCGCGGGCGGTGGCATCGGGCGGGGGATCGCGTGGCGGTTCGCCGAGGAGGGCGCGGCGGTCGTGCTGCATTGCCGTACGGCGATGGAGGCGGCGGACGAAGTGGCGTGCCGGGTCCGGGAGTCGGGCGGGCGGGCCGTCGTGGTGCGGGGCGATCTGAGCGACGAGGACGCTTGCCGACGGGTGGTGGGGGAGGCCGCCGAGTGGGGTGGCGGGCGGCTGACGGCGCTGGTCAACAACGCGGGGGTGCAGCCGACGCGGGAGCTGCGAGGCATGTCCCTGGCGGAGTGGCGGGCGGTCGTCGACACCAACCTGTCGAGCGTGTTCGCCTGCACGCAGGCCGCGGCGGAGATCATGCGGGAGCAGGAGGGCGGCGGCTCGGTGACCCACATCGCGTCGATCGAGGCGAGCCATCCGGCGCCGTTGCATGCCCACTACTCAGCGTCGAAAGCCGCGATCGTGATGCACGCCCGCTCGGCCGCCCTGGAGTACGGACCCTCCGGCATCCGCGTCAACACGGTCTCACCGGGCCTGATCCACCGGGAGGGGTTGGCGGAGGCCTGGCCGGAGGGAGTACGGCGATGGGAACGGGCGGCGCCGACCGGGAGGTTGGGGCGGCCGGAGGACATCGGCGACGCATGCGTGTTCCTGGCGTCGGGGCTCGCGTCGTGGGTCACGGGACATGACCTGGTGGTGGACGGCGGGGTGTCGGCTCGGCCGACGTGGTGAGGGGGTAGTCGCCGCTCTCGCCGCCCCTATGTATCAAGCATTTGACACAAGATCCCTGGCGGGTCATCTTGTACTCCTGATTTGTATCTACTGCTTGATACAAGTGCACTCATCGGGGGCCCCAATGCTCGACACCGTTCCACCCGCATCACAGGCTCGCGCCCGCGCCGACCGCTACGCACGCTTCGGCGGTCTGACCGCCGGTGTCCTCCTCTCCATTTCCCTGATCGACGGCTACGGCGGGCTCGGAACCGGAGTCCTGGTCGCCATACCCGCGTTCGGCCTCTGTGCCGTGGCCGGTGTGCTGCTCGGCGAACACATCACTGCCCGCCCTCATGGCGCCGTCCGCACGGCCGGACTCGCCCCTCGCCGGATCCGCGACCACGTTCCGCCCCGGCTGACGGTGCTGCTGCTCATCGAGGCGTCCCTGCTCATCGCGCTCCTCGTCACCGCGACCGCGATCGGCTCCCCCGACGACCTGGGCCGGGCGGGACGCGCGCTGACCATGTCCTGCTCCGGCGTGACCGAGTCCCATGGCCCCTGGCCCGGATCCTTCTACGCCGTCCCGGCCCTCGCCTCCCTGGCCCTCGGTACCGGCGCCTGCGGCTATGCCCTGCGGCACATCACCCGCCGCCCCGGCGATGAACAGGAGCGCCGGAACCGGGCGTTGGCCGTCACCGCGGCGTGGGGCCTGCTGGTCTCCGCCCCCCTGGCCGGCACCGCGTGGAGTGCCGCCGGATCGCTGCGCGGGCTGAGCTGCGACGGCACGCTCGGCAGCGTGACCGCCTGGATCCTCCTTCCCCTTTGTCTGGTCTCCCTGGGCACCGCGATCCAGTGCCTGTTCACGGTCGTCGCACCGAAGACGGCCCAGCGCCCGGACACGCACTGAGCCGACTCGGTCAGGAACGGGACCAGGGCTCGGTCAGCTGAGCGGGCACGGGAGGACGGGCTTCGAACGGCTCGGGGAGCAGGTCACCAA
>JABFVM010000094.1 GCA_013362785.1 Streptomyces sp.
GGGTCCTTCCCGGCCTCTCACCCCTGCGTCGAACGGGAGACCTCCGAATCGACACGGCCCCCGGATTTCTTCGAAGTTTTTTCTCCGACCGCCGTTTCCGCAGGCAGCGCCCGCTTTCCATGAAGCAGCCCGGCGGCCGCGGCAGCCACCGCCAGCAGTGCCGCCGCCACCCAGTACGCCGCGGAGAACCCGTCGACCAGATCCTGCGCCCCCGTCGCGCCGCCCCCCACGGCGTCCCCCTGGCCCTCCCCCACACTCGCCGCCACCGTGACCAGCACCCCGAGCCCCACGGCCCCGCCCACCTGCCGCGAGCTGTTGAGGAGCCCTGACGCCATACCCGTCTCCTCCGGGGCGACCCCGGTCGTGGCCGCCGTGCCCAGCGGGACGAAGCACATGCCGGTGCCGACGCTGGCGACCGCCGACGGTCCGAGGACGGAGAGCAGGAACCCGCCGTCCACCGCCACCGCCGCCGCGAACCACGCGAACCCCGCCGCCCCGAGCAGCCCGCCCGTCACCAGCAGCGCCGCGGGGCCGTACCGCCCGACCGTGCGCGCGGCGATCAGCGAGCCGGCCACTACGCCCACGCAGAACGGCAGGAAGGCGCATCCGGCGGCGGTCGGCCCGTAGTCGAGGACCTGCTGCATGTACAGGGACGTGAAGTAGAAGGCGGCGAACTGGCCGGCCGACATCAGCAGCGCGAAGACGTTGGCCGCGAGCACCGGCCCCTGGGCGAGGATCCCGAGCCGCAGCAGCGGCTGCCGCACCCGGGTCTCCGCCACGGCGAAGACCGCCAGCAGTACGGCTGCCGCACCCAGCGCCCCGAGGGTCTGCCCTGCGGTCCAGCCGTAGGTCTCGGTCCGCACGAGTCCCAGGACGAGCAGCGAGGTCCCGGCGGTGACCAGCAGGGCCCCCAGGGCGTCGAGGCGCGGCCGCCCGCCGGTCACCGCCCGCCGGTCGGCGGGCACCCCGGGACGTACGGCGGCCAGCACGGCGACGACGACCGGCACGTTGACGAGCATCACGGCCCGCCAGCCGAACCAGTCGGTGAGCAGGCCACTCGCGAGTACGCCGACGGCTCCGCCGACCGCGCCCGCGGCGCCCCACATCCCCAGGGCGCGTGAACGTGCCCTGCCGACCGGGTAGTTGACCGTGATCATCGCGAGCGCGACGGGCGACAGCAGGGCCGCGCCGACACCTTGGGCGGCTCGCGCCGCGATCAACTGCCCCGGTGTCTGGGCGAGTCCGCCGGCGAGGCTCGCGACGCCGAAGACGACGAAACCGGCGATCAGGATCCGCCGTCGGCCCGCGACGTCGGCGAGCCGCCCGCCGAGCATGAGCAGCCCGCCGAAGGTGAGCGCATAGGCGTTGACGACCCAGGTCAGTGACCCGGCGTCGAAGCCCAGACCGGTGCGGATGTCCGGCAGGGCGACGTTGACGACGGACATGTCGAGGGAGACGAGGAACTGCACGGTGAGCAGCACCGGCAGTAACCAACGAGAGGTGTGCTTCTGGTTGTTGACCGTATCCACCATGCGAGGCACATTAATATACGCGTACAAAAATTGACCAGCGACAATGGCCTGGTGGCAGGGAAAGCGAGCACAGAGGGCCGGGCGGAGGGCCGCAAACGCACCGCCGGGCGGCCGCCCCGGATCGCTGCGGAGCAGATCGTCGAAGCGGCCCGGCGGATCATCCGGGAGGAGGGCGTCGAGGCGGTCTCCATGCGCCGGGTGGCCAAGGAGGTCGGGGCGACGCCGATGGCGCTCTACCACCACGTGCGCGACAAGGACGAGCTGCTCCTGCTCACCCTGCGGGGGATGGCGGCGACGTTTCCCCGCCCGGACCTCCCCGGGGATCCACGCGCCCGCGTCCTCGCCACCGCCGTGCACATGTACACGATCCTCAGCGAGGTGACCTGGGTCGTCGACGTGCTGAGCCTCGGCGACCTCACGGACAAGGACGCGCTGTGGATGCCCGAGGAGATCATCGACTCGGCGATGGCCTGCGGCCTGACACCGGAACAGGCGCTCCACGCCTACCGCACCATCTGGTACGTCGTCTACGGCGCCCTGGTCTTCCACCGGGCCGACACCCGCCGCGCCGCCGACCCCGACCGCCGGCCCTTCTTCCCGGACTTCCTCACGGAGGAGGACGCGGAGGCGCTGCCGCGCATGACGGAGCTGGCGGGGAACTGGGAGGAGCTGAAGGCGGGTTACGACATCGCCGAGCAGCTGGCGGGAGTGGTGGACGGGTTGCTTCGGCAGCGGGGCTAGGCGTGTCCGGGCGCCTGTCCGAGAACAGCCCGTTTCTCAGGCCCAGCCCCCCGGCCCCTCAGCCCAGCGTCACCACCGGCACCGGATTGCTCCCGCTCCACGAGCCGTTGAACCCGAAGGTCACCGCGCCGCCGTCGGGAACCGTCCCGTTGTACGAGGCGTTGGAACAGGTGACCGTCACCCCCGACTGTGTGCAGCTCGCGTTCCAGGACTGGCTGAGCTGCTGGCCCGCGCCGAAGGTCCAGCTCACCTTCCAGGAGGACAGGGCCGCACCCGAGCAGGCGATCCGGACCTGCCCGGTGAAGCCGGTGTTCCACTGGTTGGCGACGCTGTAGGCCGCCGTGCACGCGCCCGTGGGAGGCGGGGTCGTCGTGCCGCCGCCCAGCGACTCGGCGATCGCGCGGTAGGCCGGTTTCGGCGCGTAGTTCTCGTCGTACGGCGTCGCCGCGCCCTGCCCCGGGAAGGTGCTCGGGATCCAGGAGTCGGAGTCGGTGAAGCCCCAGACGGTGACGCCGGCGCACCGGGTCACGGCGAGGCAGGCGTTCATGACCGCCTTGTAGTCGGCGGCCTGCTGCGTCAGCTTGGCGCTGTCCGACGGGAGTTGCATCCGGATGTCCAGCTCGGTGATGGCGACATCGACCCCGAGGTCGGCGAACCGCTGGATGTTCTGCTGGAGGGTGGACGGCACCTGGCCGAGGATCAGATGGGCCTGGAGGCCGACCCCGTCGATCGGGACGCCGCGTTCCTTCAGGGACTTGACCAGGTTGTACAGCGCCGTGCTCTTCGCGTTGACACCTTCGACGTTGTAGTCGTTGATGTACAGCTTGGCACTCGGGTCGGCGGCGCGGGCCGCGGTCAGGGCCTGGGCGATGTAGTCGGCGCCGAGGCCGTTGTACCAGAGGGTCTGCCGATAGGTACCGTCCTCGTTGAGCGGCTCGTTGACCACGTCCCAGGCGGCCAGCCTGCCCTTGTAGCGGCCGACTTCGAGCGCGATGTGGTCGGTCATCAGCCGGCCCAGCTCGGCCGGCGTCCAGCTGCCGTTCGTCAGCCAGCCCGGGTTCTGGCTGTGCCAGACCAGGGTGTGGCCGCGCACCTGCTGACCGTGTGCCTCGGCGAAGGCGACGATCTGGTCGGCCTCGGCCCAGTCGAAGCTGCCGCGCGTCGGCTCGACGGAACCCCACTTCATGGCGTTGCCGGGAGTCAGGGCGCTGAACTCCCGGCCCGCGATGTCGCCGTAGGCGCCGGTGAGCTTGGAGCCGGTGACGGCCGTACCCATGACCTTGCCCTTGGCCGCGGCGAGGTCGCGCAGGGGCGGGTCGGCGGCGTGCGCCGCGGGCGCGGTGAACAGCGCCGCGACGCAGGTGGCAAGTGCCGCCAGGGATAAGCCGGTTCTCAGAGATCTCAGAGCTCTCATTGCGGGTGCCTCCGAAAGTTTCGGTCGAACAACCGACTGGCTTCGGTGCAGTGTGCGGCGGCACGAAACACCCGTCAATACAGCAACAGCTCTCTACTGCTGAACCGACTGCGGCTTCCCCGTGCTGCTGCGCACCACCAGGCTCGTCGCCAGCTCCACCCGCGTCGCCACCGGCGCCCCCTCCTCCCGCGCCAGATCGAGCACCAGCTTCGCCGCCGCCTCCGCCATCTCCGTCAGCGGCTGCCGTACGGTCGTCAGCGGCGGCCCCACCCAGCGGGCGATCGGCAGATCGTCGAAGCCGACGACGCTCACGTCCTCCGGGATCCGCAGCCCCAGTTCACGCGCGGCCTCGTAGAGCCCGAGCGCCTGGAGGTCGTTCCCGGCGAAGACGGCGGTCGGCCGGTCCGGGCGGCGCAGCAGCTCCAGGCCCTGCCGGTAACCGGTCTCGTGGTGGAAGTCGCCGGGCCGGATCAGGTCCTGCTCGACCGGCAGCCCGGCCGTCTCCAGGGCGGCGCGGTAGCCGTCGAGGCGGGCGCGGCTGCACATCATCCGGGACGGCCCGGTGATCGCGCCGATCCTGCGGTGGCCGAGGTCGACGAGGTGCCGGGTGGCGGCGAGCCCGCCCTGCCAGTTGGTGGCGCCGATGGACGGCACGTCGGCGCCGGGGTCGCCCGCCGGGTCCATCACCACGAACGGGATCGAGCGGCTGGTGAGCAGGGCGCGCTGGGACTCGTCGAGGCCGGACAGCACGAGGATCACGCCGTGCGGGCGGCGGGCGGCGACCTGGTCGGCCCAGGTCCGGCCCGGGGTCAGCCGCCCGGCGCTCTCGCTCAGCACCACGCTCAGCCCGGCGTCCCGGGCGACGTTCTCCACGCCCCGGATGACCTCCATCGCCCACGCGCTCTCCAGCTCGTGGAAGACCAGGTCGATCAGCGGCGAGCGGCTCGCCTCGGCCCGCCGTCGGCGGTAGCCGTGGGCACGCAGCAGCTCCTCGACCCGGGCACGGGTCGCCGGGGCGACGTCCGCACGGCCGTTGAGGACCTTCGAAACAGTCGGCGCCGAGACACCGGCCTCGCGGGCGATCTCGGCGAGCGTCGCGGTCTGCGCGGACCGGCCGGCGGACGGGGGCGTCGCCTTGGTCGCACTCTGTGGTGTCCGGGTTTCACCCGGTGGCGTCCGGGTTTCAGCGGGCTCACGGGCAGTCATGGCGGCGATCGTATCCCTGCATGCCCCCTTGACGAACCCTTCTCACCACGCCTAGGTTCCCGGAACATTCGAGGTGAACAACGAAACATTCGCGAGTGGGCCATCGCCCCGACAGGAGTTTCATGACCACCGCCCCCTGGCGCGACCCCGCCCTGCCCGCCGCCGCCCGCGTCGACGACCTCCTCTCCCGGATGACCCTGGAGGAGAAGACCGCCCAGCTGTACGGCGTATGGGTGGGCGCCGCCACGGACGGCGAGGCAGGGACCGACGGAGTCGCCCCGCACCAGCACGACATGACCGCCGACTACGACTGGGCCGAGCTGATCACCCACGGCCTCGGCCAGCTCACCCGCTCCTTCGGCACCGCCCCCGTGGACCCGGCGCTGGGCGCGCAGGCACTGGCCCGCGCCCAGCGCCGTATCGCCGAGGCCGGCCGCTTCGGCATCCCGGCGGTGGCCCACGAGGAGTGCCTGGCGGGCTTCACGGCCTGGCGGGCCACGGCGTATCCGGTCCCGCTGGCCTGGGGAGCCACCTTCGACCCCGCGCTCGTCGAGGAGATGGCCCGGCGCATCGGCCAGGACCTGCGCTCGGCCGGCGTGCACCAGGGCCTGGCCCCGGTCCTGGACGTCGTACGCGATCCGCGCTGGGGCCGGGTCGAGGAGACCATCGGCGAGGACCCGTATCTGGCCGGCACGATCGGCGCCGCGTATGTCCGGGGCCTGGAGTCGGCCGGGGTCGTCGCCACGCTCAAGCACTTCGCCGGGTACGCCTCCTCGGCGGGCGCCCGCAACCTCGCACCGGTACGGGCGGGCATCCGCGAGTTCGCGGACGTCACCCTCCCCCCGTTCGAGATGGCGCTGCGCGAGGGCGGGGCGCGCTCGGTGATGGCGGCGTACAACGAGACGGACGGCGTACCGGCCTCGGCGGACCCGGCGCTGCTGACCGAACTCCTGCGTGAGCAGTGGGGTTTCACGGGCACGGTGGTCTCCGACTACTTCGGCATCGGCTTCCTGGAGACCCTGCACCGAGTGGCGGGCAGCCCGGCGCAGGCCGCGCACACGGCACTGGCGGCCGGCATCGACGTAGAGCTCCCGAGCCTGAAGTGTTACGGAAAACCGCTGGTCGAAGCCGTCCGGGCAGGCGAGATCCCGGAGGAACTGGTGGACCGCGCGGCCCGCCGGGTGCTGCTGCAGAAGTGCGAACTCGGCCTCCTGGACGAGGGCTGGGACCAGGAGCCGGCGCCGTCGCACCTCGACCTGGACTCCCCCGGGAACCGTGCCCTGGCCCGCCGGGTGGCCGAGGAGTCGGTGGTTCTGCTGGACAACCCGGACGAGGCCCTGCCCCTCCCCCCGGACGCCCGGGTCGCCGTCGTCGGCCCCCGCGCGGCGGACGCGCTGGCGATGCTGGGCTGCTATTCCTTCCCGTCCCACGTGCTCACGCACCACCCCGAGGTGCCGATGGGCATCGAGATCCCGACCCTCCTGGAGGCCCTGCGCACCGAACTCCCCGACGCCAAGGTGACGTTCGCCGAGGGCTGCGGGGTGTCCGACCCCGACACGGCGGGCATCGAGGAGGCGGTGGCGCGGGCGTCGGAGGCGGATGTCTGCCTGGCCGTACTGGGCGACCGGGCCGGCCTGTTCGGGCGGGGCACCTCCGGCGAGGGCTGCGATGTGACCGACCTCCGGCTGCCCGGCGTCCAGGCCGAGTTGCTGGACGCCCTGCTCGCGACCGGCGTCCCGGTCGTCCTGGTCCTCCTCACCGGTCGCCCCTACGCACTCGGCCGCTGGCACGGCCGACTGGCCGCGGTCGTCCAGGCGTTCTTCCCGGGGGAGGAGGGCGGCCCGGCGGTGGCCGGAGTCCTGTCGGGCCGCGTCAGCCCGTCGGGACGCCTGCCGGTGAGCGTGCCGCAGCTGCCCGGGGGCCAGCCGTGGACCTACCTCCAGCCCCCGCTGGGACTGGCGGGCGAGGTCAGCAACCTGGACCCGACCCCGCTGTACGCCTTCGGACACGGACGCTCGTACACGTCGTTCACCTGGTCGGACTTCACGACCGACCGCACGACCGACCGCACGACCGGCCCTGCGCCGGAGATCGGCACGGACGGCTCGTACGACGTGTCGGCGACGATCCGCAACACGGGCGACCGGGCCGGCGCGGAGGTGGTCCAGCTGTACCTGCACGACCCGGTGGCCTCGGTGACCCGGCCGGACGTGCGGCTCATCGGCTACCGGCGGGTGGAGTTGGCGCCGGGTGAGGCGGCGCGGGTGACCTTCCGCTTCCACGCGGACCTGTCGTCGTTCACGGACCGCTCGGGGCGGCGGGTGGTGGAACCGGGCGCACTGGAGCTGCGGCTGGCGGCGTCGAGCGCCGACGTGCGGCACACGGCGCGGCTGACGCTCACCGGCCCCCTGCGGGAGCTCGGCCCCGACCGGCGGCTGCGGTGCGAGGCATCGGTGTCCGGGGTGGGGTGAGCCGCCTCGCCCGCAGTACGCCCGCGTCCCCCGGACGTCCCCTTTTCCGCTACGCCATGCCGGGCGCCGTCCGCCGCCCGGACCCCCGCACTCCGCGCACCGCACGGGCGTTCACGCGCGGCTATCTGAGAATCCGCCCGAGCGGAATGTGATCCTCGCCGTTCCGGAGATCTCCGATTTCCCCGGCGAGTTCGCGTTTCGGCTTCATTGACGCTCTGTCGGGGCGGCAGTACAAGTCGCCTACGACATCCACGGCCGTGGCCCCGCTCGACACCCGAATTGTCGCGGGGCGGCTGGAGCGCCCCGTGCGGGGGTACGGGGCGAAAGGGGGAAAAGTCATGGGCCTGCGCATCACCGTCGACATCTTCTCGGGGCGCACCAACCCCACCTGGGAAATCCAGGACGAGGACCAGGCGCGCGAACTGATTCGGCTCATATCGCGCAACCGCTCCGGGGTCGCCGAGATTTCCAGCGGTTTCACCGGGCTGGGATTCCGCGGCATCCAGGTGGAGATCACCGACGACCTGGACACGGCGGGGCTGCCCCCGAGGTTCGAACTGGCCGGAGGCGGCGCACAGGACCCCTTCGCGAGCGCCGAGGTGGCCGAGCAGCTGCTGGCGACGATGCCGGCCGGCGAGGGCGACGAGGGGAGCGCCGCGGAGGCGGACACCGCGGGCGGCGAGGAGACCGGCTGGCCGGAGGAGTTCCGGGAGGGCGTACGGCAGGAGATCCGGCACACGACGCGTGAGGGCGCGGGCGGGGCGACGACGATCGAGCCGACCGAGTCGGGGAACTTCTCCGAAGCCGGTGCCCTGGAGGTCGAGAAACTGCTGCAGACGCTCGTCCATCCCGCGGCGCTGACCTGCTCCTACGACGTCACACCGTTCAACCCGGGGTTCTGGAACCGCCCGGACACCCAGCCGTACAACAACTGCTACAACTTCGCGGTCAACCGGCGCACCAACACCTTCGCCCAGCCCGGACGCGCGCACGGCTACACCATCCCCGGCACGGTGCGCTGCAACGAGGTCTCCACGGGAGCGCTGCGCGACGGTCTGCGGACGTGGGGCAACTGCCAGCCGGCCGGTTCGCTGCGCTATGTGGTGGCGCTGGTCACCGGCACGATCTTCGGCCGGCGGGACTACCACTGGTACCGGCTGCACCCGGGCGGCATCTGGGCCCACAAGCCGGGCGGCACCCCGGCCAGGAACGTCGACAACTCGAACAAGCTCATCACAAACCCGTACACCTGCGACCGGGGCGGCTACACCGAATGGTGCGGCCTTTTCCAGACCCACCAATCGATCGTCATCCGCTGAATTGCGAGTGAGCGACATGTCATCATCCACCGGAGATCCAGCAGCCGAGACAATCAAACCCGCCGAAACCCTCATTCCCGCCCCGGAGACCGCGGATTACCCGGAGACCGGAGTGGAATCCGCCGCTTATCTCACCGAGCCGGAAACCAATGGCCATCGGGAAGACGGTGAGATCGCGGTCGCGGACATCACCGGCGAGCAGGCCGCCGCGGCTCCCGCCGCATTCCATCTCACCCGCGGCCGCTACCGCAGTGCCGGCCTCCGCGTACTCGAACTCAGGGTCGACGTCGACGGCCCCGGCACGCTGCGGAAGGTCAGCGGCGACTTCTTCACGTCCAGCGGCAGCACCACGAGCTATACGGGCTCCTTCATCGTGGACGCCCCCGCCGTCACCGTGTCGCCGCACCAGGTGGTGATCAGGGGGCAGGGACGCTTCAGCGGACCGACGCCCTTCCCGTTCCCGTTCGTGGAGGTGACCATCCCGCGCCGGCCGGTCGCCCAGCCGCGCGCCGCCGCCGTCGTACGGTTCATCAGGCCGCCCAACCAGGTGGGCGTCACCTACGTCTGCTCGTTCCGCTCGGCGTACTTCCGTACGGTCCGGTGGGAGCAGGACTCGGTGACCGGCAAGGTCCCCTTCGTGTCGTACGACACCGGATCGCTGCCGCAGCCGCCGGGCAGCCCGGCCCGGGTGCTGACCGTGCCCAGGGCCTTCGCCGAGGCCGGCATCGACCTCGTGGCGGGCGGCGCGGCCAACGTCCTCGGTGACAGCCAGAACGGCTGGACCATCGCGGAACTGCACGCCGCCATGCAGACCAACTTCAGTCTGTGGCGCAACGTCCCGCAGTGGATGGTGTGGCTGCTGGTCGCCAGCCGCTTCGAGGGCAACGCGGGTGTCCGCGGCATCATGTTCGACGCCCAGGACGCCTTCCAGCGGCAGGGCTGTGCCGTGTTCTACGACCTGATCCAGGGCATGGACCCGGAGTCCCAGCGGGCCCAGCTGCGGACGTATGTGCACGAGCTCGGGCACGCCTTCAACCTGCTGCACTCGTGGCAGAAGGACCTCGCCACTCCCCCGGCGCCGCTCGGCCCGAACCGCGGCTTCGGGGACCTGTCGTGGATGAACTACCCACAGAACTACGACCCCGACCCGGACCCCCCGAACCCTGAGGGCGCGGCGGCGTACTGGAGGGCGTTCCCCTTCAGCTTCACCGCGGCCGAGCTGGTGCATCTGCGGCACGGCTTCCACCGGGACGTGATCATGGGGGCCAACCCCTTCGGCAGGGGCGCCGCCGACATCGACGCGGACCTGTTCGACGAGCCCGTCGTGGACGAGTCCGGGCTGGTGCTGGATCTGCGCGCGACGAAGCAGACGTACGCGTACGGCGAGCCCGTCGTCGTGGAGCTCAGGCTCGGCACGACCGATCTGCGGGGCCGCTCCGTGCACGAGTATCTCCACCCGGACTACGAACTGGTCAGCGTCGCCATCCGCCAGCCGTCCGGTCGTACCGTGCTCTACCGGCCGCTGATGCGCCGCTGCGTCGACGCCGAGGCCACGACCCGGCTGCATCCCGAGCGGAACCCGGCGGTGTACGCGAGCGCCTATGTGGGCTACGGCCAGGACGGGCACTACTTCCAGCAGCCGGGCACCTACCAGCTGCGCGCCGCCTATGTGGCCGCGGACGGTTCCCGCATCGTCTCGCCAGTGCTGCGGACCGTCGTCCGGTATCCCCGCAGTGAGAGCGACGAGCAGGTCGCCGAGCTGATGCTGGGCGAGGAGCAGGGCACGCTGTTCGCCCTGCGCGGGTCCGACTCGCCGTCACTGCGGTCCGGCAACGACGCGCTCCAGGAGGTCGTCAAGCAGCACGGCAAGCACCCGCTCGCCGTCTACGCCCGCATGGTCCAAGGGCTCAACGCCGAGCACGAGTTCAAGTACCTGACGGCGGACAAGGACGCCCTGAAGGTGCGTTCCCCCGAGCCGAAGGAGGCCATCGGCCGGCTCACGGCCGTCGTCAAGGCCACCACGGAGGGCAGCGGAGTGGACGGCATCACCCTCAACATGGTGATGCGCCGCCTCGCCCGCGCCCACGCCCGCGACGGCGACCGCAAGCAGTCGGACGGCGTCCTGAACAGCCTCGTGGAGCGCTTCGACTCCGGGGTGTACCGCCCCCACGTCATCGAGACGGTCCGCCGCCAGGCCGAGGAGACCAGGCGGAGCATCGACGAGGAGTTCGGCGGCTGACCGCCCGTCAGTCCACCGACTCGAACCGCCACCGATGCACTGCCCGAGCCACCAACCCCGCCCCCGGCTCGGGCAGTTCGGGCAGCTCGGCATCGTAGGGCGCGTCCCACCAGGTGATGACGAGCACCCGGTCCTGCGGCGCCCGCAGTGTCTCGCGCCGCAGCGGCCGTACCGCCAGCTCCTGGGCCCGGGCCCAGGCGAGCAGTTCCTCGCCGCGCCCGGCCACCGCCCGCGCCTCCCACATCAGCGCGACCGTCACGAGTAGAGGTTCTCCTTGCTGACCTCGTGCACATGGTCGTGGGAGTGGCCGGTGCCCGGCACATGCGGATCCGTCACCGGCAGCGAGGAGTCCGCCGACAGGTCCCAGCTGGACGCGGCCCGGTTGCGCGCCACCATCTCCGCGCCCAGCGCCGCCACCATCGCGCCGTTGTCCGTGCACAACTTCGGCCGGGGCACCCGCAGTCGGATACCGGCCGCCTCGCAGCGCTCCTGCGCCATCGCCCGCAGCCGGGTGTTGGCGGCCACGCCGCCGCCGATCATCAGGTGGTCGACGCCCTCGTCCTTGCAGGCCCGGACGGCCTTGCGGGTCAGCACGTCGACGACCGCCTCCTGGAAGGAGGCCGCCACATCACGCACCGGCACATCCTCCCCCGCGGCCCGCTTGGCCTCGATCCAGCGGGCCACCGCCGTCTTCAGCCCCGAGAAGGAGAAGTCGTACGCCGGGTCGCGCGGGCCGGTCAGTCCGCGCGGGAAGGCGATGGCGTCCGGGTCGCCCTCACGGGCGTAGCGGTCGATGACCGGGCCGCCGGGGAAGCCGAGATTGAGCACCCGGGCGATCTTGTCGAAGGCCTCGCCGGCCGCGTCGTCGATGGTCGCGCCGAGCGGCCGTACGTCCGAGGTGATGTCGGTCGACAGCAGCAGCGACGAGTGGCCGCCGCTGACCAGCAGCGCCATCGTGGGCTCCGGCAGCGCCCCGTGCTCCAGCTGGTCCACGCAGATGTGCGAGGCGAGGTGGTTGACGCCGTAGAGCGGCTTGCCCAGCGCGTAGGCGTACGCCTTCGCCGCCGATACGCCGACCAGGAGCGCGCCCGCGAGTCCCGGACCGGCGGTCACCGCGATGCCGTCCAGGTCCCTCGCGCTCACCCCCGCTTCCTTCAGCGCGCGGTCGATGGTCGGGACCATCGCCTCCAGATGGGCCCGTGAGGCGACCTCCGGCACGACGCCGCCGAAGCGGGCGTGCTCGTCGACGCTGGAGGCGACGGCGTCGGCGAGCAGGGTGGTACCGCGGACGATGCCGACGCCGGTCTCGTCACAGGAGGTCTCGATGCCGAGGACGAGGGGTTCGTCCCGCGAGTCAGTCATTGGTCTCGGTTCCTTGTACGGAAGGTGAACCCGCGGCGGAGCCGCTGTTGGGCTTCGTGGTCAGTCGCATCACCAGGGCGTCCACGTTCCCCGGCTGGTAGTAGCCGCGCCGGAAGCCGATGGCCTCGAAGCCGAAGCGCTCGTACAGCTTCTGCGCGCGGACGTTGTCCACGCGGCACTCCAGCATCACCTCGGCGCACTCGAAGTCGGTCGCGGCGCGCAGCAGTTCGGTGAGCAGATGCGCGCCGAGCCCGGTCCCCCAGTGGTCGCGGGCGACGGCGATGGTCTGGACGTCGGCGAGGTCCCCGGCGGAGGCGAGTCCGGCGTAGCCCACGAGCCGTTCGCCCTCCTCGGCCACGACATAGCGCCGGGTCGCCTCGGGCCCGCGCGAATGGGCCAGCTCGGACCAGAACATGCCCCGGGACCAGGCGTCCTCGGGGAAGAGGTCCTTCTCCAGCTCCAGTACGGGGTCGATGTCCCACCAGCGCATCTCGCGCAACACCGCTGTCACCTGTGTCACTTGGGGGTGACCACCTTGTAGTTCTTGGGGACCTGGGCGTCGGGCCGGCGCAGATACAGCGGCCGGGGCGCGGGCAGTTCCTCCCCCGCCGTCAGCCGCTCGGCGGCCAGCGCCGCGAGCGCCGCCGCCGACACATGCTCGGGCTCATGGGCTCTGGGGAAGGTGTCGGGGTACAGCAGCGCGCCCGCGCCGACGGCGGGCAGCCCGGCGACCTGGTCGGCGATGTCGGCGGGACGGTCGACGGCCGGGTCGGTCAGCCGGGTGCGGGAGTCGGCGTACCGCGCCCAGTAGACCTCCTTGCGGCGCGCGTCGGTCGCGACGACGAAGGGGCCCTTCTCGATGTCGGCGGCGTAGGCGAGGCCGTCCAGCGTGCACACGCCGTGCACGGGGACGCCGAGAACGAGCCCGAAGGTGTCGGCGGTCATGAGACCGACGCGCAGCCCGGTGTAGGGGCCGGGTCCGATGCCTACGACGATGCCGGTGACGGCGTCGAGTTTCACGTCGGCCTCGGCGAGGACCCGGTCGACGGCCGGCAGCAGCAGCTCGCCGTGCCGGCGCGCGTCCACCTGGCTCGACGAGGCGATGACGTCCGTACCGTCGTGCAGCGCGACGGTGACGGCGGGGGTGGCGGTATCCAGAGCGAGCAAGAGCACGCAAACAGCCTACGGCGCCCGGAGCGCAGGAAGCGCCGCCCCGGTCGGGCGCTTGACGACTGCTACGGTCGGCCTGGATCAGTACGTAGATCAAGACATACGACGCGAACGCGGAGGTGGCGAGGGTGGCAGGCAGCGGCTCCGGCTTCGTGGCGACACTGACCGTGGCGGCCCTCGCGACGGTCGGTTTCCTCGGCTACCAGGCCCGGGCGACCGTCCCGGCCGACCTGTCCGCGCCCCGCCCGAGCGCCTCCCCCGCGGTGAACGCCGCCAAGAAACCCCGCGAGGGCAAGGAGTCGGCCGCGCTGCCCGCCGGGTCCGGTACGGGGGTGCGGGTCGTGTACTCGATGGGCGGCGACCGGGTGTGGCTGGTCGGCGAGGGCGACTCGGTCAAGCGGACGTTCCGAGTGACCCCCGGATCGGTCGATCCGGCGCCGGGCGTCTACGCGGTCACGTCCCGCTCCAACACGATCACCGGCAGCGACGGCGCCCCCGTCGAACACGTGGTCCGCTTCACCAGCGTCGAGGGCATCACCATCGGCTTCAGCGCAGCCGTGGACGGCTCGACGCTCCCACCCAACCCGTCGGTGAAAACAGGCGGCATCCGAGAGTCCCGGACAGACGGCACGGCAATGTGGGACTTCGCGACGATCGGCAGAGCGGTAGCGGTAATCCCCTGAGCAGAGGGTTGGACAGCGCCCTAAGGGGCGCGGGGAACCGCGCGACCAGCCACGACGGCGCTTACGCCGCCTCTCGATGCCTCTCCACCGACTGCCCGGCGTCGACGTCCGGCTCACGCGGCGGAGTGGAGATCACGTCCGCGGCAACACCCGCGGCCAACAGATCACGCATCGACACCCCGGCAACCGGCGCATACGGCCGCGGCCGCGGCCGAACCTCGCTCTGCGAAGCCTTCGTCTCCGACTTCTCCGATGCCGACATGGACGCCTCCTGGGGCCGGGGGCGGACGTAGTTAGGTAGACCTAACTACGAACTGGGTACCATGTGACCACGCGCAAGACCGCAAATGCAACATCTTGCCGACGTCTTGTCGGAATATTCACCGGCGCCGATCAGCCGAAGGCCACGCCCCGATCAGGCGGACAGCACGCTCAGATCCACGGCCGCCCACCGCTCCCCCAGACCGGTGACCGTCACATGCCGCACCTCGTCCGTCGTGTCCCCGACGGCCCGATGGATCACGACCTGCAACCGCTGCTCGGTCAGATCCTCGACCTTGCCCTCGCCCCACTCCACGACGATCACCGACTCGGGCAGCGAGACGTCCAGATCGAGGTCCTCCATCTCGTCCAGGCCGCCGGACAGCCGGTACGCGTCGACGTGCACGAGCGGCGGCCCGTCCCCGAGGGAAGGGTGCACACGGGCGATCACGAAGGTCGGCGACGTGACCGCGCCTCTGACCCCCATGCCCTCGCCGAGCCCCCGCGTCAGCGTCGTCTTGCCCGCGCCGAGCTCCCCGCTGAGCATCAGGAGGTCGCCGGCGCGCAGCAGCTTGGCGAGGCGGCGGCCCAGTTCCCGCATCTGGTCGGGAGAAGTGACGGTGAGCTCGATGTCACCCGCGTTGTGCGGTGCTGCTGGTGCTTCCATAGCCACTTACGGTAGCCCCTGCCGGCACGGCACCCGCCCGGGTGAGCAGGTCGGCCAGCCGGTCGGTGACCACTTCGGGGTGCTCCAGCATCACCAGGTGCCCGGCGTCCGGCACGAGCACCAGCTCGGCGTCCGGCAGCAGGTCGGCGATGGCCTCGCTGTGCTCGCTGGGCGTGACGAGGTCGCCCACCCCGGCCAGCACGAGCACCGGCATCTCGGTGAAGTGGGCGAGCGCCTCGGTCTTGTCGTGGTCGGTGAAGGCCGGGTAGAACTCCGCGACGACGTCGATCGGCGTCCCCTCGATCATCCGCTCGGCGAACCGGGCGACGGCCGGGTCGACGTCCCGGGACGAGAACGAGTACCGCTTGATGATCCCCGCGAACAGGTCGGCGGTGGCCCGGCGCCCCCGCTCCACCAGCTCGGCCCGCTGCCCCAGCGCCTTGAGCACGCCCGGCAGCACCCGCCGCACCGCGTTCACTCCCGCGACGGGCAGCCC
>JABFVM010000038.1 GCA_013362785.1 Streptomyces sp.
GCGATCGACTTCACCGACAAGAAGGTGCTGATCGCCGACGACGTCGCCGACACCGGCAAGACGCTCAAGCTCGTCCACGACTTCTGCCTCGACCATGTCGCCGAGGTGCGGTCCGCCGTCATCTATGAGAAGTCCCACTCCCTCGTGAAGTGCGAGTACGTGTGGAAGCGCACCGATGAGTGGATCAACTTCCCGTGGAGTGTCCAACCACCTGTCGTCCGGCGGGACGGGCAGGTTCTCGACGCCTGAGAAGCGCACGCAGCGAGTAGAAAGGCCCCCGGCTTACCGCGCCAGGGGCCTTCCGCGTTGCTGTGTGCCTAGAACGTGCCCAGCTTCACGATCGACAGCAGGGCGACCAGTTGGATCGCGCTCGCGCCCAGGGCCTTCGGCCAGGGGAGGTCGTGGGACTTGGAGACCATCAGGGTGAGGAGGGCGCCCGCTGCGACCCAGGTCGCCCAGCCGAGGGCCTGGACGAAGGTCGCGTCGCCGCCGGCGAACATGGCGAAGACCAGGCGGGGGGCGTCGGTCAGGGACATGATCAGCATGGAGAGGCCGACCGTCGGCTGCCAGGCGCCGTCGCCGCCCAGCTGGCGGGCCAGGGTGTGGGTGACCACGCCAAGGACGAAGGCGGAGATCACCATCGCGACCGCTGTCGTCAGGACGATCGGGACCGCGTTGGAGAGGGTCGCGTTGATCGCGTCCTCGCGGGCGGTGTCGAAGCCGAAGACGGCCAGCAGGCCGTAGAGGAACGACACGACCAGGGCCGGGCCCCACATCGTGTAGTCCCGCATCTGGAGGAAGGTCTGGGTGGGGGAGAGGACGATGCCGCGCAGCAGGGCCTTCCAGTGCAGGCGGGGGCCGATCGGGCCGGCCGGGGCCGTGCCCGCCTGGTAGGTCCCGCCCTGGTTGTAGGGGTCCTCGCCGACCGAGAACGCCTGGGTGTGGCCCGGGTTGTTCGCCGCGTACGGGTCGTGCGGAGCCTGCGGAGCGTTCGGGTAGCCGCCGTCGCCGAAGTACTCCGGCTCCCCATGGCTGCCATTGCCACCATGTCCGCCGTGGCCGCCAGGACCACCATGTCCGCCGGCGCCGTAACCGCCCTGGCCGCCGCCGCCGTTGGCCTGCGGCCAGCCGCCTCTGCCGCCGCCCTGGCCGCCGTGCGGTTGCTGCGGCGGCGGGGGATAGCCGTACGACGGTCCCTGGGGTGCCTGCTGCCCGTACGGAGGTTGTTGGGGGCGCGTTTGCGGGGTGCCGTTGTTCCGGCCGCCCCGTCCGATCCTGAATCCAGCCACGCCTTCGAACGTACCTGGTCCCGGAGAATCGCGTGCCGGGCCCTGCGGTTCGGGCCCGGCTTTGCGGCCGAGCTGTGACATCCCCTAGGGGGCCCACCGGGCACTCTCTAGGGGACCTCCCTAACCGAGCATCACCTGGCCCAGCCGCAGGTAGCCCGACGGCAGGCCCACCGAGCCCGGGCCGAAGCTCACCGCCTTCGAGGTCGTCACGCCGGTCGCCGAGCCGCGCAGGCTGTAGATCGCGCCCGCCGGGTGGTTCTCGCCGTCCGCGCCCACGGACAGGTCGGCCCGGCCGTCGCCGTTGAGGTCGGAGAGGCGTACCGACGCGCCGAAGCGGTCGGCGGTCTCGGCGGTGCCGGGGACGCCGGCCGTGTTCTGGGTGAAGGACTGGGCGCCGGTGGCGGTCAGGCCGGCCGCCGAGCCGCGCAGCACGGTCACGCTGCCGGCGATGTCCGCGGTGCCGACGTCCTCGTGGATCGTGCCGACCGCCAGGTCCGCGTAGCCGTCGCGGTTGATGTCGGCGATGGACAGGGCGTTGCCGAACCAGTCGCTCTCCTCGTCCGCGCCCGGGACGCCGGGCGTGTCCTGGGTGATCGTGGTCTGCGGCTGGGTGCGGATCCCGTCCGCGCCGCCGAGGTAGGCCTTGATGGAGCCACCGAGGCTGGTCACGCCCTCGTCGCCGTACGTCGACGCGACGACGTCGGCGTAGCCGTCGCCGTTGAGGTCGCCGACCGCCGCGAGCTCGTAGGCGCCGTTCCTGAGGAACGTCTGGCGGGTGAGGCCCGAGGCGGAGCCCAGGTAGACGAAGGTGCCGTTGTCGTACGTCTCCGCCTGGCTGCCGCTGACGACCAGGTCGGCGGTGCCGTCCCCGTTCACATCACCGGCGGCGAGGTGCTGCGCGCCGTACAGGCTGTTGCCGGGCTGCAGGTCGGTGGCGAGCTGGTAGCGGGACGCGGCGCCGGAGGCCTTGAGGAAGCCGCCCCTGTGGATCCAGATGTCGCTGCCCGTGCTGCCCACGGCGAGGTCTGCCTTGCCGTCCCCGCTGAAGTCGCCGACCGCGAGGGACATGCCGTACTCGTCGTGGGCCGACGGGGCGGGGTCGGGGACGACCTGGCCGCCGGACAGGCCGCTCTTTCCGCCCCAGACGATCACGACGGCGCCTGCGTCGGCGTTCTCGCCCTTGGCGCCGATCACGAGGTCGGCGTACCCGTCCCGGTTCAGGTCGCCGGAGGTGAGGGACGTACCGAATCTGTCGTCCTGCTCGGCGGCGCCGGGGACGCCGGCCGTGTTCTGGGTGAGGACCGTGCGGCGGGCCGCGCTGATGCCGTTCGCGGAGCCGTAGTTGACGACGACCGCGCCCGCGTTCGTCTTTCCGCCGACCGGGGTGTACGGGGCGGCGGTGGCGAGGTCGCGGTAGCCGTCGCCGTTGAAGTCGTCGGCGTACTTGGCGGGGGCCGCGGCGGCCGGGGCCGCGGTGAGCAGCGGGGCGGCCGTCAGGGTGGCGGCGACGGTGGCCGTGGCGAGGGCGAGGGCGTGGAGTCGGGTGCGGTGGGGTCGGGTGCGGTGGCGCCGGGGCATGTGGGGGTTCTCCTGGTGTGGGGTGAGAGCAGGGGGCGGTTCCGGGTGGTGAGGGTGCTGGTCAGCCCGCCGGCACCCTCACCCACCAGCACGTCAGCCCGTCAGTACGTCGCCGAAGTACGCCAGGCCCGCGGGCCCGCCCAGCGTCGTGCCGGCGAAGGTTCTGGCGCCGGTGGCCGTGATGCCGTTGAAGGTGCCGCGCAGGGTCCAGGCCGAGCCGGCGCCGTCGTTCTCGCCGCGGGCGGACGTGATCAGCTCCGCGCGGCCGTCCTTGGTCACGTCGGTGAGGAGGACCGCGTGGCCGAAGTAGTCGTACGACTCGGCGGCGCCCGGCACACCGTCGGTGTCCTGCGAGAAGGCCTTGGCGTCCCGGCCGGTCAGGCCGGAGGCCGAGCCGCGCAGGACGACGACCGAGCCGGCGTCCGTCTTCCCGCCGAGGTCCTCGTTCGCGACGCCGACCGCGATGTCGGCGTAGCCGTCGCCGTTGGTGTCACCGGCGGCGAGGCTCCAGCCGAACGCGTCGTTCTTCTCCGCCGCGCCCGGTACGCCCGTGGTGTCCTGGGTGATGCGGACCGGGGTGCGGGTGCTGAGGCCGCCCGAGGCGCCGTACGTCACGGTGATCGCGCCGCCGGCGCCGCCGTTCGGCTCGTCGGCCGACTTCTCCATGAAGTTGCCCGTGACGATGTCGCCGTAGCCGTCCTTGTCGACGTCGGCGATCACGGCGTCGTAGCCGCCCGCGAGCTTGCTGTCCTTCCAGGGGCCGGAGGGGTAGCCCTTGTACAGGACGCTGCGGGTGCGGCGGCCGCCGTCGCTGGTCTCTTCCTGGCCCATGACCAGCAGTTCCGCGATGCCGTCGCCGGTGACGTCGCCCGCGACGAGCTTCTCGGTGCTGACGCCGGTCTCGTCCTGTGTGTCGATGGACTCGACCTCAAGGACCTCGCCGTTGCGGGAGAAGGGGCCGTTCCAGATGTTCAGCGCGGGAGAGGAGATGTTCGCGGCGGCCAGGTCGGTGGCGCCGTCGCCGTTGAAGTCGGCGGCGGCGACGGACCAGCCGAGCTCGGACATGCCCTGCGGGAGAGGTGACTTGACGTCGGTGCCGCTCTGGATGCCGTTCGCCCCGCCCCACAGGATCGTCAGCACGCCGAAGTCGTCGGTCGAGCCGATCCGCTCGCTGTGCACGCCGACGACGATGTCGGTGTAGCCGTCGCCGTCCAGGTCCCCGGTGGTGAGACGGTCGCCGAAGTGGTCGCCGGACTCCGGGACGCCGGGGATGCCGGCCGTGTCCTGGCTGACGATCTGCCGCTTGCCGGTGTCCAGGCCGTTCGCGGTGCCGTAGACGACCGCGACGTAGCCGGCGTTGCTCCTGCCCGCGACCTTGGCGAGGGGTGCGCCGAGGACGGCGTCGCGGTAGCCGTCGCCGTTGATGTCGCCGGACAGCCCGGAGGGGGCGGCGGAGGCGGTGGTCGCCGGGAGGGCGGTGAGGAGGCCGGTGGTGAGGGCGGCGGCGAGGAGGAGGGTGCGCTTGCGCAAGGTCGGGTGCTCCTGGGACGGGAGGGGGGCCGGGCCCGTGGGGACGGGGGGAACGGGCCCGGCCGGGGAGTCGTACGACGGGTGAGGTCGTACGACAGGTGAGTGGTGCGAGAGTGCTGCGAGCGGTTACGCGTCGTACGCGTCGTACGGCCGCTCAGTCGGCGAAGTTCGAGCCGAAGTACGGGGCGCCCGTCGTCGAGACGCCGGAGGTGCTCGGCGAGACGGTGCGGGAGCCGGTCGTGGTGATCTTCGTGCCGTCGGACGGCAGGTAGAGGACCGCGCCGTTGCCGTCGTTCTCGCCCGAGCCCGCGACGAGGTCGGCCCGGCCGTCGCCGGTGACGTCGTCGAGCTTGACGTCCATGCCGAGCTGGTCGTCGTTCTCGTCCTCGCCCGGGACGCCCGGGGTGCTCTGCGCGAAGGACTGGGCGCCGGAGGCGGTGTTCAGGCCGGTCGCGCTGCCGTAGAGGATCGTGACCGCGCCGGTGTTCACGGCGCTGCCGATGTTCTCGCCGGCGACACCGATGGCGAGGTCGAGATAGCCGTCGCCGTTGATGTCGCCGAGGTCGAGCTCGTAGCCGAAGAAGTCGTTGCCCTCGGCGGTGCCGGGGACATTGCCGGTGTCCTGGGTGATGCCGGTGGCGTACGAGGTGAGGGGGCCGTCGTCCGAGCCGTGCGTGACCCAGATCTTGCCGCCCTTGCCGGAGTCCGGGATCGAGGTGCCGTTGCTGGTGGTGGGGTTCCAGTAGGCGCCGCTGACGATGTCGCCCCAGCCGTCGTTGTCGATGTCGCCGATCGCGGTGATCACCCCGGGCTTGAGGGCCTTGGCGCCCGCGGTGCTCAGGCCGCCCGGACCGCCGGGGATGAAGTAGTTGCGGTTCCAGCCGTTGCCGGTCTGCGTCTCGAAGCCGTCGACCACCAGGTCGGTCTCGCCGCCGTTGATGTCGCCCGCGGTCAGGTTCAGCGGGCCCCTGGCGTCGCTGCCCATGATCGGCGGCTTGATGGTGTAGCGGCCGCCCGCGACGCCGGAGGCGTTGAAGCCGCCCTTGAAGACATGGATGGTGGCGCTGCTGTTGCCGACGGCCAGGTCGGCCTTGCCGTCGCCGTCGAAGTCGCCCGCGGCGAGGTTCTTGCCCCAGAAGTCGTGCGCGGACGGGGTCGGGTCGGCGATGGTCACGCCCTTGCCGGTGATGCCGGCGGCCGAGCCCCACAGGATGGCCAGTCCGCCGCCGTCTACGTCGCTGCCGACGTCCTCGCCCGGGGCGCTGACGGCGATGTCGTCGAAGCCGTCGCCGTTGAAGTCGGCGTACGCGGTCTCCGCGCCGAACGCGTCGCCGGCCTCGGCGGTGCCGGGGCTGCCGGTGGTGTTCTGGCTGATGGTGCTGCGCTTGGCGGAGGACACGCCGTTGCCGGTGCCGTAGAGGGCGACGATCTGGCCGGCGTACTTCTTGCCGCCGACGTAGGCGTCCTGGGCCGAGAAGGCGACGTCGCCGATGCCGTCGCCGTTGAAGTCGGCCTGCGGGACGTCGGTGGAGTCCGCGGCGGTCGCCGTCGACGCCGTGAAGGTGAGCAGACCGCCCGTCAGCGCGGCCGCGGTGGCCGTCGCGAGGGCGAGTCGGAGGTGGTGCCTCTGCATGCGGTTCTCCTGCTGCATGCGGGGATGCCTGGCGGGCATCCGCAGTCATTGGGGGTGCGGACCGTTTTCGCGTTCACCGGGGTTCGCTGGGAGTTGTCCTCGGGTTCACTGGGCGGTCGGCGATCAGGAGACCTGCGACGGTGCGTAAGGGTTGTACGTGAGTTCGTTAAATCTTTGAGCTTGCCGGGGCCCGGTGTGCGAAGAGCCCGGCACGGGGATCACCACCACCGTCGCCGGGCTCTCCGCCCCCTGCGTCACCTCAGTCGCTGAACGACCCGTTCATCTCCGGCAGTTCCGTCAGCCCGCTCGCCGTCGGCCCACCGCTCGCGCCGCGCAGCAGCACGCTGACGCTCACCGCGCCGATGGCCAGGTCCGCCTTGCCGTCGCCGGTCATGTCACGCACGCGCAGCGCGAAGCCGAAGGACTCGTACGAGTCGGCCGGATGCCCCCCGACCGTCTGCGGGATCCACGACGACCGCGAACCGCTCAGACCGCCGGAGCCGCCCCGGAACACATGGACGCCGCCCTGGTCCGCCAGCCCGTTCACGTCCTCGTTCGGCACGCCGACCGCCAGGTCCGCGTAGCCGTCGCCGTTGGTGTCACCGGCCGAGACGGCGTAACCGAAGTTGTCGTCCGCCTCGGGGCTGCCGGAGACGCCCGAGCTGGCCTGGTTGTACGTCATCGAGCCGCTCGGGCCGGAGGACGTGCCGCGCCAGACGCTGACGATGCCCTTGCCGTTGTTGTTGTCGGGCAGGCCGACGGCGATGTCGCCGTAGCCGTCCTTGTCGAAGTCGCCGATCGCCGCGGCCGCGGGAGCGCTGGTGTACGTCTTGGAGGCGCCCGACGTCAGGCCGCCCGAGGCGCCCTTGAGGAACCAGATGCGCGGGGTCGGCTTGTTGTCGACGAACTGCTCGCCGAGCACCACCAGGTCGGTTCTGCCGTCGCCGTTGACCTTGCCGGCCGCGAGGCCGGACGAGTACCAGCCCTGGCCCGCCTTGTCGATCTTGCTGACGCTGCCCGTCGTACCGGACTTGGTGAAGCCGCCCCGGTACAGCCAGGTCTCCGAGCCGCCGATGACCGCGAGGTCCGGCGAGCCGTCGCCGTTGAAGTCGCCGGTGGCGAGGTCGCGGCCGAAGTAGCTGCCGGCGCCGGACTTCGGGGTCACGTTGGTGCCGCCGGACAGGCCGGACCGGGAACCCCAGACGATGGTGACCGAGCCGCGGTACTGCGTGCTGCCGACCGTCTCCATCGGGTTGCCGACGATCAGGTCCGCGTAGCCGTCCTTGTTGAGGTCGGCGCTGGTCATCGACTCGCCGAACGTGTCGTCTTCTTCACCGGTGCCGGGGATGCCCGGGCTGTCCTGGTGGACGACCTGGGTGTGGGAGGTGTCGAGGCCGCCGGCCTTGCCGTAGACGACGTTGACGGCGCCGCCCTTCCAGCCGTCGGCGCCGGAGATGCCGCTGTAGTAATGGCCGTACGCCAGGTCCCGGTAGCCGTCGCCGTTGAAGTCGTCGTAGTGCTTGGCGACCGCGGCGGACGCCGGGGCACTCAGCACCAGCGGGGTCAGGCCGGCGGTGAGGAGGGCGGCGGCCAGGGCCGCCGAGGTGTGTCTGCGCATGGGGTGGGAGTCGTCCTCGCCTTCACAGGGGGGTGGTCGGCGATCAGGAGACCCTTGGCGGCACGCAAGGGTTGTACGTGTGTCGTCGCCTCCTGGTCGCCTCCTGGTCGCCGCCTGGCCGTCTCCTAGTCGCCGCCCCCGCCTCCACCGCCGTCCCCACCGCCCCCGCCGTCTCCGCCTCCGCCGTCGCTCCCGCCGCCGTCCCCGCCCCAGCCGTCGCCCCCGCCGCCGGAGTCGTTGTCGGCGCTGCTGTTGCCGAGGTTGCTGAACCAGGCGCGGTCCCACCAGTCGTCGGTGACGATCGGCTCGCTCCCGTTCGGCGAGCGCCGCTCCGACCGGAACCGTGCCCAGCCCGTCGTGTCCCCGAGCCCGAAGGCGACGGCGAAGACCTGCGCCATTACGGCATCCAACGGGTCGGGGCTCTCGTACCGCACAGGGGACAGCGGCAGCAGTACCGCGCCCGGCTCCAGCACCGGTCGGCGCGGGGGCCGCGCCAGCAGGGCGACGGGGCGTTCGTCGCGCAGCAGCCACGAGCTCGTGGCGTTCTCCCGCCGCAGCACCCACCGCTGCCCGGGCAGACGTACCTCCACGGAACTCTTTGACTTGCGCACCTTCTTCGTGAGGACAAGCTCCGCCGCGGCGTCACCGACCGTCAGCCGCAGGCCCTTGGAGGGTTCGGGGGAGTCGCGGCGGAAGCCGTACGGCGCCCGGATCCGTACGACGGGGGCGTGCGGCCCCCAGACGTCCACGCGCACCAGGTGCCGGTCCACGGCGACCGCGATCGGACCGGCGGGGCCCGGTGCCAACCGCCGGGCGATCCACAGCGGTACGCCCTCGGCCTGGGCCCGGGCCGCCAGCGCCGCCACCTGGCCGGGGCCACCGCAGTGCCATACGGCCAGTTCCCCCAGCCTGTGGGCGAACTCGGCCGCCCGGCGCACCCGCACCGGAGTGGTGGTGCCGGTGATACGGGTCACGGGAACGACGCCGGTCCCCTGCGCCAGCCGCTGCAGCGGGCGCTCCGCCCCGCCGCCCCCGAGCCAGCATCCGCGCTGGAACGCCTCGGCCATGGCGCCGAGGTTCAGCTCGCCCAACGGCGTGGACCTGCCGCCGTTGCGCAGCCGGTCCTGGGTCAACTCCACGGTCCGGGCCAGCGGATTCCACGACTGCTCGCTGTAAAGCACCTGGCTCACGACACCCCCGTTTGTATGGGCCCACATGCGCTCGCATGGGCCTACAAGGCAGAGCGTGCCCGACCCCTCCGTGGTTCCACCTGACGAGCCGGACGAGCCGGATGAGCCGGACGAGCCGGACGATCCTGACGACCGGACGATCCCGACGACCCCGCGCCCCTACGGCGCCAGGAACTCCGAGCTGGAGAACCGCACCGACGGCTCCGCCGCCACCAGCCCCGTCTTCACGCCCGGGTACACGGCGACGGTGTCCTTCGTCTCGCCGACGTACGCCCGCACGACCAGTTCCGCCCGGCCGTCCCCGTCGAAGTCGCCGACGGTCACGACGCGCGTGGTGCCGCGTGCGGGGGGTTCCACGGTCACCATGCCCGCCGTCGCCAGTCCTGCCGTACGGCCGCGGAAGACGCGCAGCCGTGAGCCGCTGGAGACGAGTTCGCTGAGGCCGTCGCCGTCGAAGTCGGCGGCGTCGAGCACCGTGCCGGGGGCGTCGAGGGTGCCGCGTGCGGCGGTCGCGGGGAGGTCGTAGCGCAGGGACGTGCCGCCCATGCCGCCGATCGCCGCGTCCAGGGTGCCCTTGCCCCTGCCGAAGGTGCCGAGGGCCACGTCGATGCCGGCGGGGAGGGTGACTCCGGTGCGGGTGGGGCCGGCCGGGCCGCCGAGGACGACCGCCGACTTGCCGGGGCCGTCCGTCGTACGGACCACCAGGTCGTCGTACCCGTCGCCGTTGACGTCGGCGGCCGGGCCGGTGGGGACGTTGCCGGGGGCCGGCACCGGGGCGCCCGCGGCCTTCGGGGCGCCCTTGCGGGTGAACGGGCCTCGCAGGAAGGAGAGTTGGACGTCGGAGGCGTGGACGACCAGGTCCTGCGCGTCGTCGCCGTCGAAGTCGCCGCACACCGGCTGGTCGGGCCAGTCGTTGCCGGCCCGGGCGCGCGGCGGGATCACCAGCTTGACCGCCTGGCCGGCCAGGCCCTTGGGCGAGCCGAAGAGGATCTGCAACGGCACCGGGGGCTGCCCCTGGCCGTCGTAGGGCGGGTCCGTGGAGACGACGAGGTCCGTGAAGCCGTCGCCGTTCAGGTCGCAGGTCGCCTCCGCGTCGAACACCGCGGGCTGCTGTCCCTTTGTCGGGGCCGCCTGCCGCCGGGGACTGAGCAGCTGCCGGGCGCCCGGGGTGAGTCCGCGGTCGCCGCCGTAGACGATGCCTATGCCCGCGTCGTCGGCGTGCGCCTGGGCCTTGACCAGGTCGTTGAGGACGAGGTCGCGGTGGCCGTCGCCGTTGAAGTCGTCGGGGGTCTTGCTGCCCTTGCCCTGCGGGACGGGGAGCCGTGCGGGGGCGTCGGCGATCCGGACGGGGGTGTGCCGGGCCGGCTCGGCCTTCTCGTGCGGGGTGGGGCCGCAGGCCGTCGCCAGCAGGAGGGCGGCGCTCATGGCCGCCGTACACATCCCGGCTCTTCGCGTGCGCACCGTTCACCTCGTCTGCACCAGGGACAACAACTGGGCAATGATGCACGCGTTCGAGAGGAGGTGACAGTCCTGTGCACGCGTTCGCGGACGGCGGGTCTAGGTTATGCGGTGACATCCGGCCAACTGGGCCGCCAACTCGGGGAGTTCCCATGCCAATTGAGCGCCCGCTGATCAACAGCAACGTGCCGCATTCCGCCCGGATCTGGAACTACTGGCTCGGCGGGAAGGACTGCTACGAGATAGACCGGCAGGTCGGCGACCAGATAGCGGGCGCCAATCCGGCGATCCTCGACATCGCCCTGGCTCAGCGGGCGTTCCTGGTCCGGACGGTGGAGTACCTCGTCCGCGAGGCCGGAATTCGGCAGTTCCTGGACGTCGGCACCGGACTGCCGACCGCGAACAACACCCACGAGGTCGCCCAGCGGCTCGTCCCCGAGACCAGGATCGTCTACGTCGACCACGACCCCGTCGTGCTGGCCCACGCCGAGGCGCTGCTCACCAGCACCCCCGAAGGCGTCACCGACTACATCGACGCCGACCTGCGCCGCCCCGAGACCATCCTGGAGCAGGCCGCCAAGACCCTGGACTTCAGCCAGCCGGTCGCGCTGATCCTGCTCGGCATCACCGCCCACGTCACCGACGACACCGTCTACGACATCGTCGGCCGCCTGCTGGACGCGCTGCCCTCCGGCAGCCACCTCGTGCTCTGCGACGACACCGAGGTGCTCAATCCGCAGCAGATGCGCGAGATGATCGAGCAGTGGAACGAGGCGAGCGACAACCCCCGGATCAACCGCAGCCCGGAGCAGCTCGCCCGGTTCTTCGACGGCCTGGAGCTGCTGGAGCCCGGCCTCGTCTCCGTCACCCGCTGGCGCCCGGGCGGGTCCGGTGAGCAGGCGCCGGCCGAGGTGGACGACTTCGGCGGGGTGGGGCGCAAGCCGTAGGGGCGCAAGCCGTAGGGCTGTAGGGCCGTAAGACGGTCTGCGGGTCTGCGGGTCTGCGGGTCTGCGGGTCTGCGGGTCTGCGGGTCTTCGGTCTGGGGTCTGGGGTCAGTGGTCCGTGGCGGTGTGCGGGCGGCGGGTCATGAACACGTCCACCGGATCCTCGGTGTCGACGGTGAACCCGTGCCGCTCGTACAGCCGTCGGGCCGGGCTGCCCTGGAGCACGTTCAGGCGGACGAGGACGCCGTGGCGGTCGCAGCGCTCCAGTAGTTCGCGCAGTATGCCCGAACCGATGCCGCCGCCCTGGAGACGCGGGTCGAGGAAGAAGTGCTCCAGCCAGTGGGCGTCCTCGGCCGGCCGCAGGGCCACGCAGCCGGCGAACGCGCCGCCCACCTCGATCACCCAGGTGTGGGCCGGTTCGTACGCGTCCCGCAGCCGCTGCCGCACCCGATGCTCGTCATAGCGTCCGAGCCGCTCCAGATCCGGCCGCATCGCCGCGGCACGCAGCTCGACCGCCGCCTCCAGGTCCGCCGCCGAGGCCGGCCGTATCTCCCAGTCCGCCATGATCACCACGGTACCGGGCCCGGATCCCGCCCCTCGGCCCCCTCCGCCCCCCTCGGCTCGCCATGAATTCCTGTGGAAGCCCGGCCGACCGGCAGGTGTCCGGCCGCGCTACGGCAGGTTGACTGCCGCTGATCAGAGACAGTGGCGTCCCTTTCGTCGGGATGGTGACGCCACATCCCCGCACAACTCCGCACACAACCCCCCGTCTGTGCGGCGAGTCACCTGGGGTGATCAAAAGACTTGCCCCCACAGGAGGTTGTGCCATGCCCACTCTCACCATCAGCCGCAGGGCCCTGAGCGCCGCGGCGGCCCTGACCCTGGCCCTCGGCACCGGACTGACCGCGACGATCGCGCTGCCCGCGGTGGCCGGCGCCGCCGTACCGGCGGCCACCGTGACGGACGGCGAAGGCGGCCGGTCCATCGTCTACAACGCGGCGCCCGGCCAGGCCAACAAAGTGACCGTCACCACCACGTCCAGCAACGACGGCCTGCCGTACCTCACCTACGTCATCGACGACGTCGTCCCGATCGACATCGCCACGACCGGGGAGGAGGACTGCAAGTACCCCGACAGCGCCGACCGCACCAGGGTCTCCTGCATGGAGAAGGGGCTGGACAGCCAGGACCCGTACAGCACGCTGTTCGTGAACCTCGGCGACCGCGACGACACCCTCGCCTACAACAACGTCTCCGACCAGACCTACTACCACGCCTCGATCGACCTGGGCGCGGGCAAGGACATGTCGTCCCATGTCAGCGGCGCGGACGGCAACTTCGTCAAGGGCGGACCGGGCGACGACACCATCTGGGTGGGCAAGGCCGGGGTGGCGTTCGGCGAGGACGGCAACGACACGATCCACACGGGCGAGGGGGCCATAGCGAACGGCCAGAAGGGCGTCGACACGATCTACGCCGACGGCGACGAGACCGACGCGGACGGCGGCGCGGGCAACGACAAGCTGTACGGCGGCGCGGGCCGGCAGCGCCTGAACGGCGGCGACGGCAACGACTCGGTCCGCGGCGGCACCGGCGACGACTTCCTGTACGGCGGCCCCGGCGCCGACATCCTGTACGGCAACAGCGGTGCCGACACGATCTACGGCAACAGCGGCGACGACAAGCTGTACGGCGGCCCCGGCCGTGACACCCTCTCCGGCGGCCCCGGCACGGACGTCATCCGCCAGGACTGACCTCGCGGGACCCTCGCGGGTCACCGTCTCCCGGCGTGACCGCCGTAGGATCGCGACCGCCATACGATCCGGCGAGCGGATCCGCCTCGTGCCGGGAGGCGTGCCCGCGCGTCGGCCGACCCGCGGAGGCGACAGCACCATGGACGAGCGACAGCCCTTCACCGGTGACTCGCTGGACGAGGCGGCGGACGTGTTCCAGGCACTGCGGCCCCGGCTGTTCGGCATCGCCTACCGCATCCTGGGCAGCGTCACCGAGGCCGAGGACGTCGTACAGGACGTGTGGGTGCGCTGGCAGGGCGCCGACCGGGGCGCGGTGCTGGACGCCGGGGCGTTCCTGGCGAGGATCACCACCCGGCTGGCGATCAACGTGGCGCAGTCGGCCCGGGTACGGCGTGAGGCGTACGTCGGGCCCTGGCTGCCCGAGCCGGTGGACACCAGCGTCGATCCACAGGTCGGCGCGGAGCGCGGCGAGGCACTGGAGCTGGCCGTGCTGGTGGTCCTGGAGAAGCTGAACCCCGTGGAGCGGGCGGCGTATGTGCTGCGCGAGGCCTTCGACTATCCGTACGACGAGATCGCGGGCATGCTTCAGCTCAGCCAGGCCAACACCCGGCAGATCGTCAGCCGGGCACGCAAACGGCTGTCCGCCGAGCGCCGCGATCCCGTGGACACGGCGGAGCACCGGCGGCTCCTCGAAGCCTTCGTCGCGGCGGCGCAGCACGGTGACGTGGCCGCGCTCGAAAGCGTGCTGTCGGCCGACGTCGTCGCCTACGCCGACGGCAACGGCATGCGCGGGGTGGCCAGGACGGAGGTCGTGGGCGCCGGGCGCGTGGCCCGGATCAGCGCCTTCGCGAGGAAGTTCTTCCCCGGCTTCGGGTACGCCGTCGTCGAGGCCAACGGCCTGCCCAGCCTGCTGTTCGTGCACGACGGGGAGGCCGTGGCCCTGGTGAGCGCCACCGTGGGGCCCGACGGCATCGAGACGCTCCACTGGATCCTGACGCCGGACAAGCTGCGGGCGTACGGGCGGTCGGCACAGAGACTCACCGGCCGCCCGTAGGCCATCGTCGCCATGGGGCGGTGCTGCCTCAGTTCTGCTTGAGCCAGTCCTCGTAGCGGGTGGCCGCGACGTGCACCGTGTCGTCGCCGGTGAGGACGTCGGGCATCCCGGCGAACAGGCTGGCCGACTCGTCCGTGACGACCGTACGGCCGTCCGGCTTCGCCGCCAGGGTGATCTCGCCGAGCCGGTCGAGACCGTGGATCTCGGGCCCGGCGATTTCGCGTACGCCGTTCGACGGATCGCCCTGCGCCGCCTCGGCCACCGCGGTGGCGACATCGGCGGACGCCATCGGACGCAGCGGAAGGGACGGCAGCCGTACCTGCGAACCCTCGGTGGCCAGGCCCATCACCGGTGCGATGAACTCGAAGAACTGGGTGGCGCGCACGATGCTGTACGGCACTCCGCCGTCCCGGACCGCCTGCTCCTGGGCGAGCTTGGCCAGGTAGTAGCCGTAGTCGGGCACCTGGTCGACGCCGACGATCGAGAGCGTGACGTGGTGGCGGACACCGGCCTCCTTCTCGGCCGCGATCACGTTCCGCGCCGAGCGCGTGAAGAAGTCCAGCGCCGGTTCGGCGTCGAAGGACGGGGAGTTCGACACGTCCACGACCACGTCCGCGCCCTTGAAGGCCTGGGCCAGGCCCTCGCCGGTGAGGGTGTCGACGCCCGTGGAGGGCGAGGCGGGGACGGCCTCGTGGCCACGGTCGCGCAGCAGCGCGACCACCTGTGAGCCGATGAGCCCCGTACCGCCGACGACCACGATCTTCATCACTGTCTCCGTTCGCTGATTGCTGTCCGTGCCTGTGTGGTGTTCCACGTCAGAGGGACAAGGCAGCCGTCGGGTCTGTGACAGCCCCACCGGAAGTAACGGCTACATGTAACGGCTGCTACATTCCTGAATGTGACTGACAACGAGAGCGAGGCCGCCGAGGCCCGCTGGCTGGTCCTGGTGGTCAAGGTCCCGGCCGAGCCCTCCCGGCACCGGGTCGCCGTCTGGCGTGAACTGCGCAAGCTCGGCGCGCTGTCGCTCGGGCAGGGCGTGTGGGCCGTGCCGGACCTGCCGGTGTTCGGCGACGGGATCGCGCGGGCGCTGGAGCTGACCGAGCGGGCCGGGGGCGAGGCGATGTCGCTGGCGGCGACCGGGCGGGGGGCGCAGGACGGGCAGCGGCTGCGGGAGATGTTCACCGCGGCGCGCTCCGCGGACTGGACCGAGTTCCTCGCGGACTGCGGCAAGTTCGAGCAGGAGCTGGCGAAAGAGATCCGGATCGCCAAGTTCACGCTGGCCGAACTGGAGGAAGAGGAGCAGTCGTTGGAGCGGCTGCGGCGCTGGCACCGGGATCTGACGGCCCGCGATGTGTTCGGCGCCCCCGAGGCCGCGGCGGCCGGTGAGCGGCTCAAGGCGTGCACGGCCGCCTGCGAGGACTACGCCGAGCGCGTGTTCGCCGCGCTGCATCAGGTGCCGGAGCCCCGGACCTCGCCGGACCCGACGTCGGAGGACGGTGACGCCCGATGACCG